>DASVUT010000188.1:0-2439 GCA_036386955.1 Sphingomonas sp.
CGGCCGACGGCGCGCTACTGATCTGTCCCGGCTCGAATTCCTGTGAGATGGCGACATGGCGATCTACTTTACCGCCGACACCCACTTCGGCGATCACCGCACGATCAACATCCAACGGCGGCCGTTCGCGACGGTAGCGCAGATGGACGCGGCGATCATGGCCGAATGGAACGCGGTTGTCGGCCGCGACGATGTGATCTGGCATCTGGGCGACGTCGCGCGGCGATCGGCGGACGTACCTGGGTTGCTGGCCCGGCTAAACGGCATCAAGCACCTTATCCTCGGCAACAACGACGATCCCGGCACCCGCGATGCCGAAGGCTGGGCGAGCGTGCGATCCTATGCCGAGATGACCCTCGATGGCGTCCTGCTGGTGCTGTGCCATTATCCGTTCAGAAGCTGGAACGGCCAGCACCGCCGCTCGATCAACCTCCATGGTCACAGTCACGGCCGGCTCAAGCCGATGCCGTGCCAGTTCGATGTCGGGGTAGACGCGCGTGGTTACCGTCCCATCACGCTGGACTCCCTGCTGCGCCCGCCGCCCGAACACCTGGCGCTGGAAGCTCCAACTACGTGAAGAAGACTATTCGCACGGACGCCCAACCGGTGACGCCCGATGGTCGGTATTTCGTCGTACGCGGCCGCTTGTGGCGACGGTCGGACCCGTCCTTGTCGCAGGAGCGTCGCTCCGAGCTGGTGAGCGCCCTGATGCAGGCGCGCCGAGCCGTCGGGATCGCCTTGCGTCAAGACGACGCGGTCAGTGTCGCGGCGGCGCGTGCTGCCGTGGATCGCGCCAAGGTGGCGCTTGGCGAGCGAGGCCCGGTGTGGTGGCAGGAGGGCGCGCCAGATTTCAACCGTCGCATGGTCGCTGGAACGCCATATGCGGCATGGTTCGAGCAACTGGAGAAGACAGGTTGACCGACCATCCATGCGGGTGACGCCCTCGCAGGTTCTGCTGCGCACCCGAGCCTCACTCAGCCAGTGTCGAGCGAGCAGCTCTTCCTCGTCGCCGACGAGAGCCAGCCACGAAACGCATCCATTGCAGCGCTCTCAGGCCGCGAGTGGAGCCGCGTGAGCCAATAGCGTCCAGTCTCGATTTCGATCGCGAAGGGCCGCACCAGTCGCTCCGCCGCCAGTTCGCGTGCGAACATCGTGGCGGGCGCGAGCGCCACGCCGAGCCCTGCGGCTGCAGCCGCGACCATCGGCACCGAACTGTCGAACACCGTCGCGCGGGTAGGCACGTCCGAAACGGTCGCCGCGGCGAACCAGCGGGGCCACTCGTCGGCGCGGTACGATCGGAACAGCGTCTCGCGGGCGAGGTCGCCTGGCGCCTTGAGGCGCTCGGCCAGCCCAGGTGCGCAGAGCGGCGTCAGCGGCGCATCCATGATCAGCTCGGCGTGCGTCCCGTGCCACGCACCGTCGCCAAAACGGATCGCGAAGTCCAGACCGTCGGCGGCCAAGTCGGTGCGGTTGTTGTTGGTCATGACCCGCAAGTCCACCTCCGGGTGCGCGCGCGCGAAATCCGGTAGCCGCTCGAGCAGCCAACCGCTCGCGAAGGTGCCGACCACACCCAGGTTCAGTACTTCGCGGTACCGTCCGCCCGCGAACCGGTCGAGCGTAGCACCCACCCGGTCGAATGCGTCCGTCAGAACCGGGACCAGTGCCAGCCCCTCGTCCGTCAGCGCCAGCCCGCGCGGCAATCGCCGGAACAGCGGCACTCCCAGCCGCCGCTCCAAGGCGGCGACTTGGTGGCTAACCGCGCCTTGACTGACGCACAGCTCGATCGCGGCGCGCGTGAAGTTGAGGTGCCGGGCCGCGGCATCGAAGGCGCGCAGCGCGTTCAGCGGAAGTTGGGCGCGATCCATGCCCGACCCATTACCCCAGCTCATGGCTGCGTCGAGCAATGATGCTTTGTCCTGATCGCGCCGACTGGCGATCACAGCATCTCGACAACGAGGAGATGCAACGATGCTGAGGCGGACGTTCCTGGTCGGTGCAGGCTGCATGGCGGCGAGTGCGCTTGCGCGACGTAGCCCCAGCGCATTCGGCGGTGAGGCCTTCCGGCAGGGCGTGCTGGCGCTGGAGAAGGAGGCAAAGGGCCGGCTCGGGCTGGTGATCGTCGACACCAGCACCGGCGCGCGCTTCGCGCACCGCCCGGATCAGCGTTTCCCGATGTGCAGTACGTTCAAGCTCCCGCTCGCCGCGGCGGTGCTGGGGCAGATCGACCTCGGCCGCGAGCGGCTCGACCGCGCGATCCCGATCGCCCAATCCGATATCGTCGCCCATTCGCCGGTCACCCAGCCGCGCGTCGGCGGGAGCGCGACCGTCGCCGAGCTGTGCGCGGCGACGATGACGCAGAGCGACAACGCCGCTGCCAACCTGCTGCTGCCGATCGTTGGCGGCCCGGCGGGGCTTACGCGGTTCATGCGGGGTCTCGAC
>DASVUT010000189.1:0-4140 GCA_036386955.1 Sphingomonas sp.
CCGGGTCCTTGGGGGTGATGTTCTGGATGTTCCAATGACTACGGTCGCGGATCGCGGCGATGGTCGTGCGTGTCGTGCCGATCAGCAGCCCGATCGCCCCGTCACTGATTTCGGGATGGTTGCGGATTATCCAGGCAATGCCGTCGGGCTTGTCCTGGCGCTTGCTGACCGGGGTATAGCGCGGGCCCTTGGTGCGGCGGACCTGGTCGGGACCCTTGGTCATCTTGAGCTCGTAATTCGGATCGGCCTGTCCGCGGTCGATCTCTTCCTGCGTGATCTCGTGCGCGCGCACCGGATCGCGCCCGGTCAGCTTGGTGGCGGCGGTGTCGTCGGCGATCGCCTGCACCTCCAGGATGTGAAGGCCGCAAAAGGCCGCGATCTGGTCGAACGACAAGGACGTCTCGTCGACCATCCAGGAAGCGGTCGCATGGGGCATGAGCGGCTGGGCCACGGGGAAACTCCGTTCACGAAACAAAAAGGGCCGCCCCTCACCGGAGCGGCCACGCCAATCGCGGCGATGTACCGCGTGACGCCGCCTTCGGCAAGCGCGGGCTGCCGGTATCTGGGGCCGCCGTAACCATCTTGCAATAAAAGGGTGCGAAGCGGCATGCACATGGTCGCGGCGCGTCGAGCCCGTCCGCGTGCCCGCGACACATCGCGGGGCCAACAGGAGGAATAGAAGATGTCGTTGTTGTATCGCCTCAGTGCCGCCGCGGCCGCCGTGGCGCTGGTCGCCACCCCGACGCTGGCCGCAGCCGCGCCGAACCCGGCCGCACAGCTGTCGGTCGCCAAGTCGCCGCGCGCCGGCACGGCTGTCGCGAACAAGAGCCGCATCGCCGAGGGCCCGAGCGCGACGCTCGTCAACGTCGGCATCCTGGCCGGGCTGGTCGTCCTGGTGCTGGTCCTGACCGGCGGCGACGACGACGATTCGGACAGCAACTGATCGGATATCCGGCACCCCCGCTCCACCGGGGGTGCCGCCCCCGCGGTCGGCCTATGCGACCGCCAGCACGATCTTGCCGACATGCTCCCCCGCCTCCATGCGCCGGTGGGCGTCGGCCGCCCGGTGCAACGGGAACACACGGTCGATGACGGGGCGGATGCGCCCGCTCGCCACATGTGGCCAGACGGTGCGTGACAGTTCGTCGGCCACCAGCGACTTCCAGCCGGCATCGCGCGGACGCAGGGTCGATCCAGTCAGCGTCAGCCGCCGCCGCATGATCTCGAAGATCGGGATGCTCGCGGTCGCGCCGCGCTGCACCGCGATCGACACATGGCGCCCGTCATCGGCCAAGCACTGGATGTTGCGCGGCACGTAATCGCCGCCGACCATATCCAGCACCGCCTGCACCCCACGCCCGACGGTCACCTCGCGCACCCGCTCGACGAAGTCCTCGGTGTTGTAGTTGATCGCATGCGTGGCCCCCAGCGCCCGCGCGGCCTCGCACTTCGCGTCCGAGCCCGCGGTGACGATCACCGTGATGCCGAACAGCTGGCACAGCGCGATCGCCATCGTGCCGATCCCGCTGGTGCCGCCATGGACCAGCACCGTGTCGCCCTCCGTCGCATAAGCCCGCTCGAACAGATTGGTCCACACGGTGAACAGCGTTTCCGGAGTCGCGGCAGCGTCCAGGAGCGCAAGGCCGGCGGGGACCGGCAGGCACTGGCCCGCAGGCACCGCCACATAGTGCGCATAGCCGCCGCCCGCCACCAGCGCGCAGACCTCCTGCCCGATCAGCGCGGCGTCGGCACCATCGCCTGCCGCGACGACGACCCCGGCCACCTCGAGTCCCAGGATGGTGGGCGCACCCGGCGGCGGCGGGTAGCCGCCCTGACGCTGAAGCAGATCGGGGCGGTTGACCCCCGCGGCCGCAACGCGGATCAGCACCTCGCCCGGTCCCGGTCGCGGCACCGGACGCTCGACGACGACCAGCACTTCGGGGCCGCCGGGGCGCTCCGGATCGATCGCCAGCATCGTGTCCGGCACGTCGGTCATCGACAATCCCCCGTCTGCCCCTACGTTATTGACTTCGCGCCGTCCGGGGTCAACGTTGCGGTCATGGAGCTCGACGATACGCCCCGGCGTCCCAACGACCTGCTGGCCGTTCTGGTAACACAGGATCTGGACCCGCTGTCGTTGGCCGAGCTGGACGCGCGCGTCGCCGCGCTGGAGGGCGAGATCGCGCGAACGCGGCGAAAGATTGAACACGCCGTTAAGCATCGCGCAAGCGCGGATGCGTTATTCAGGGGTTAGTCGCTTTGGACGCGGGCAAATGGAACTTCCCCGTCGATCGCGACGCTTGATGCAGGGGCCGACCGTCCCGACATTGGTCGAAAGGGCCTTGGCGGCCCATCCGGAGTAATCGTCCCATGCCATCCTTTGCCCCCGCGCTCGAAACCACGCTGCACAAGGCGCTGGAGGCTGCGAGTTCGCGGCGCCACGAATATGCAACGCTGGAGCATCTGCTGCTCGCGCTCATCGAAGACGAACACGCATCCAAGGTGATGACCGCGTGCAACGTCGACCTGGGTGAGATCAAGACCACGGTCGCGCATTATCTCGACACCGAACTCGACGCGCTCAAGGTCGATGCCGCGACCGATCCATCGCCCACCAGCGGGTTCCAGCGCGTGGTTCAGCGCGCGATCCTGCACGTCCAGTCATCGGGCCGCGACGAGGTCACGGGCGCCAACGTGCTCGTCGCCCTGTTCAGCGAGCGCGAAAGCTATGCCGTATATTTCCTGCAGCAACAGGACATGAGCCGGCTCGACGCGGTCAGCTTCATCAGCCACGGCGTCGGCAAGGGCACCACGTCGGAAGCCACCCCGCCCAAGGGTGCGGCCGAGGAGGAAAAGCCCTCCAAGCCCGGCGACAAGGGCAAGGGCGAAAGCGCGCTCAAGCAGTTCACCGTCGACCTCAATGAAAAGGCCAAGATCGGCAAGGTAGATCCGCTGATCGGGCGCGGGCCCGAGGTGGATCGCACCATCCAGATCCTGTGCCGCCGGTCCAAGAACAACCCGCTCTATGTCGGCGATCCCGGCGTCGGGAAGACCGCGATCGCCGAAGGTCTCGCGCGCAAGATCGTCGAAGGCGACGTGCCCGACGTGCTGCTGCCCGCGGTCATCTATTCGCTCGACATGGGCGCGCTGCTCGCCGGCACGCGTTATCGCGGTGACTTCGAGGAGCGGCTGAAGGCGGTCGTCAACGAACTCGAAAAGCTGCCCCACGCGGTGCTGTTCATCGACGAAATCCACACCGTGATCGGTGCCGGCGCGACCAGCGGCGGGGCGATGGACGCGTCGAACCTGCTCAAGCCGGCTTTGTCGGGCGGCACGATCCGCTGCATCGGCTCGACCACCTACAAGGAGTTCCGCAACCACTTCGAAAAGGATCGCGCCCTGCTGCGCCGGTTCCAGAAGATCGACGTGAACGAGCCGACGATCGAGGACACGATCAAGATCCTGGCGGGGCTACGCTCGGCGTTCGAGGAGCACCACTCGGTCAAATACACGCCCGACGCGATCAAGTCGGCGGGGGAGCTGTCGGCGCGCTACATCAACGACCGCAAGCTGCCCGACAAGGCGATCGACGTGATCGACGAGGTCGGCGCGATGCAGATGCTGGTGCCGCCTGCCAAGCGCAAGAAGACGATCACCCCCAAGGAGATCGAACAGGTCATCGCGACCATGGCGCGGATCCCACCGAAGTCGGTCTCGACCGACGACAAGCTGGCGTTGGCGACGCTCGAGACTGACCTCAAGCGTGTGGTCTTCGGGCAGAACTCGGCCATCGAGAAGCTCGCCTCGGCGATCAAGCTGGCGCGCGCGGGTCTGCGGGAGCCCGAGAAGCCCATCGGCAACTATCTGTTCACCGGCCCCACCGGGGTCGGCAAAACGGAAGTCGCCAAGCAGCTTTCCGCCATTCTGGGCATCCCGCTCCAGCGGTTCGACATGAGCGAATATATGGAGCGGCATTCGGTCAGCCGGTTGATCGGTGCGCCTCCTGGCTATGTCGGGTTCGACCAGGGCGGGCTGTTGACCGATGCGGTCGACCAGAACCCGCACTGCGTCCTGCTGCTCGACGAGATCGAGAAGGCGCATCCGGACCTGTTCAACATCCTCTTGCAGGTGATGGACAAT
>DASVUT010000190.1:0-2153 GCA_036386955.1 Sphingomonas sp.
CGGCGATTTTCGTGATCCTGCTCTACATGCTCCATTCGATGGGCGAGCTGTGCTTTTCGCCGATCGGCCTGTCGTCGATGACGCGGCTGTCGGTGCCCAGCATGACGGGCCTGATGATGGGCACCTGGTTCCTGGCGACGGCGGGCGGCAATTTCCTCGCCGCGCGCATCGCCCAGGCGACCGGGGGCGAGGGCGCGGGCCCTGAACAAGTGCTCGCCGTTTATGCCCGCATCGGCTGGGTCTCGATGTGCATAGGCGCGGTCGTCCTGCTGCTCGCTCCCTTCGTCACCAAGCTGATGCACCTCGATACGCTGGGCGAGGTCGATCATGCCCTGGCCGGCGAGGGCGCGATCGGAGAACCGGGTGCTGCCGGCCTCGACACGACCGGCGAACAAAAGCCGGGATTGAACAAGAGGTAAGGCGATGGCGCAGCTGGTGCTGGCGGCGGCCGCATTCCTCGGCACGCATCTCGCTTTGTCGCACCCGCTGCGCGCACCGATCGTGCGGCGGATCGGCGAAGGGCTGTTCCTTGCCGTGTACTCGCTGGTCGCGCTGGGGACGCTTGTCTGGCTGGTGAATGCCTATCGCGCCGAGCCCGAAAGCGCGCCGCTCTGGCCGGTCGGCGACGCGATCTGGGCCGTGGCGAGCGCGGTGATGCTTTTCGCGAGCATTCTTTTGGTCGGATCGTTGATCGGCAATCCCGCGATGCCCGATCCTGCCGCGGACACCAAGCCAGTGCCCGAGGCGCGGGGCGTGTTCGCGGTCACGCGCCACCCCATGATGTGGGCGTTCGCGCTCTGGGGCTTGGTCCACATCGCGGTCTATCCGGTCGCGGCGAACATCGTCCTGGCGGGCGCGATCATCCTCCTCGCCCTGGTCGGATCGGCCCTGCAGGACGCCAAGAAGGCCGCGCTCCAGCCCGCCCGTTGGCCGCAGTGGCAGTCGCGGACCAGTTACTGGCCCTTCGCCGCCATAGCCGCCGGCCGCGCACGCTTCGGCGGTTTCCGTCCGCATGATCTGGCGGGCGGCGTCGTCATCTGGCTCGTTGCGACCTGGGCGCACATGCCGCTGGCGGGGTGGGCGGCGGGCATCTGGCGCTGGCTCTGATCGCCGCAGATAACCTGATATATCGCTACGCCACACCGCGCGGCGTTCTTCTAACCTAGGTGAGGGCATAACATCGGCTCCGTCCGCCGTATTTGTCCGGGGGATACCGAAGGACGGCGGAATGGAAGACAATGATGATCGGCGCGACGCGCTGCGTGGTTACGGCGTGCTCGACAGCCCCAACGAACCCGAATTCGATCACGTCGTCAGGGAGGCCGCGGCCGTTCTGCGGACCCCGATCGCGCTCATCTCGCTGCTCGACGAGAACCGCCAATGGTTCAAGGCCAAGGTCGGGCTGACCGTCTCCGAAACCCCGCTGTCGATCTCCTTTTGCACCCATGCCGCACGGGGCAAGGATGTGTTCGTGGTGGAGGATGCGCGCGACGATGCCCGCTTCCGCGACAGTCCGCTCGTGACGGGCGACCCCAGCGTCCGCTTCTATGCCGGGGCCCCGCTGATGACCGCCACCGGAGCCAGGATCGGCACCTTGTGCGTGATCGACACCAAACCGCGTGGCGACCCTTCGGACTATGAGAAGAAGGAACTGGCCCGACTCGCCGACAAGGTCATCGAGATCCTGGAAGCGCGAAAAGCGCGCGGCGCTTCCATCCGCATGGCCTGACGCACCCGCTCCGCCCCGCTCAATCCCCGTCGGGCACCACGTCGCGCGCGACGACGCTCGTCAGCGCGAGATCGCTCGTCACATTGCCGAGCGTGCGGAAGATATCGGGGATCGTCTCCACCGCGATCAACAGCCCCAGCGGCGCCAGCGGCACGCCCAGCGCCCCCGCGATCGGCGCGACCGAGGCGAAGAAGGTGATCTGGCTCGGCAGGCTGACCGACCCCAGCGACGTGACGACGCCCACCGCCACGCCTGCCGCCAGCGCCGCGATCGGGATTTCGACCCCGAACCACGCCCCGATATAGATCGCGATCGCCATGTTCATCGCCGGCTGCGTCGCGCGGAACATGGCGACCGCGAGCGGCAGCACCACGCCCGCCGCCGATGGCGCGATCCCCATCTCGCGCGACGCCTTGAGCATGGC
>DASVUT010000191.1:0-1865 GCA_036386955.1 Sphingomonas sp.
CTGCGCACGCCACTCACCGGCCTGCGGCTGCGCATCGAGACGTCGCCCGAGCCCCAGCGCGCGCGCATGGTCGCGGATGTCGAACGCATGCAGGCGATGATCGGCGAAGTACTCACCTTCGCCCGCGATGCCGCCGCGCCCAATGAGCTGCTGGACGTCCGACCGATGTTGGCCGAGATCGTCGCCGACATGGGCACGGGCGGGACGATCAGGCTCGCACCCGGTGACGACGCACGGATCGCGGTGCCCGCGCCGGCCTTTCGGCGCGTGGTCGAAAATCTCGTCCGCAATGCCATCGATTATGCCGGCGGCGGCACGATCGATTCGCGGCGGGTGGGCGGTGACGTGATCGTGTCGGTCACCGATGCTGGTCCCGGTATCCGGGCCGCGGATCGCAAGCGCCTGCTGCGACCGTTCGAGCGGGGCGACACCTCGCGCAACCGCGAAACCGGCGGTGCCGGCCTGGGTCTCAGCATCGTCCACGACTTCGCAGGCCAGCACGGCGGCGGCTTCACGCTCGCCGATGCGGTCGGCGGGGGCACGGTCGCCGCGTTGCGCTTACCCGCGGCCTGAGCGCGTCAGCGTACGCGGGGGAGGCGTGGAGGTGAGCGCGAGCAGATGCGAGATGCCCGACGCTCACGCTCACGGATCACAGGTTCGCGCGGCAGCCGGCCGGGTCCCAACTGCTCGCGCAGTTCTGGAAAGCGACTTCCCTTTGTACCTCGGCCGGGGGCGGGCCGAAGGTGAAGAAGCTGCCGAGGATGAAAGCGAGAAAGGACATCGAACGTCTCCGATCTACGCCGACCTTGATGCCGACACGGGCAGATACACCCTGCCTATGCGCGAGGATGCACGCTTGGTCGGGTAATCGGGGCGGGTCATCGTGCGGCCCACTTGAACCGCTGCGCTCCCGCGCCTGGTCGGATACTCTACGGGACCCGGGTGCCAGCTCGTGCGTATGGAAAGCATCCCTCGCACAAGGATGCCGCGATGGCCAATCCCCTGACGATGAAGCTGGAACAGTTCACCCGCTTCGACCAGGCCGAGCGCGGACGGCTCGACGACCTGCTGAGCTATCCGACCAAGACCTTCGCGCGCCACGACGTCATCATCCGCGCGGGCGATAAGGTCCAGAACATTCATTTGGTCCTGACGGGAATGGCGACGCGGGCGAAGACGCTCGCCAGTGGCGACACGCAGATGATGGCGTTCCTGATCCCGGGCGATCTGTGCGATGTCGAAGTCTTCATCCTAGAGGCCATGGATCACGACATCGTTGCGCTGGCGGACACGACATGCGTCCTGATCCCGGCGGACGAGATGGAAGCCCTGCTGACCGAGTCGGGCAGCATCACCCGGGCCCTGTGGTGGAGCACGATGGTGGACTCCGCGATTTTGCGCGAATGGATCGTCGACCATGGCAGCCGCGATTCGCGCGAGCGGATCGCGCATCTGATCTGCGAGATGCTGATCCGCTTTCGCGTGGTGGGGGAGACCACGGACGACGCGTTCCCGTTTCCGCTGACGCAGGAGGAACTGGCCCAGGCGACGGGCATGACGCCGGTGCATGTCAGCCGCATGCTCCAGCAGTTGCGGAGTGAAGGATTGATCGAGCTGCGGGGCAAGGTGCTGACCGTGCTCGAACCCAAGCGCCTGATGGAGGTCGGCCGCTATGATCCCGGCTATCTCCACCTGATCCGAACTCAACAAGGTGACCGGGAGGTCGCCACCCGGGCCGGCGACCTCGTGCCCCCTTCTGCCAAGGGCATCATTCAAGGGACAGTGGACAAGATCAAATCCGCGTTTGAAACGCGATAGTGCTGGCCCCAAGCAAAGCGACGTCCGCACCCATGCCGCGATATTTC
>DASVUT010000192.1:0-4875 GCA_036386955.1 Sphingomonas sp.
GTCCGTTCGGCGTGTACGACAACATCCAGCGCACGTCCGCGCAAGGGGTCGAGCTCGCGCTGGCGGTGTCGCCGATCGACGCCATCACCGTGCAAGCCAACTACACCTATATCGACGCGAAGAACCGCACCCCGGGTGCGCAGTTCGGCTTCGATCTGGCACGCCGCCCGCGCGAGACGGTGAACCTGATCGTCGATGCGCGGCTGCCCTTTGGGCTCGGCATCGGTGCCACAGTGTCCGTGGTCGGCGACCGCTTCGATAATGCCGGCAACACCGTCCGCCTCGACGGTTACGACCTCGTGGCGCTCCGGGCCGAACTACCGCTCGGCGAGCGGCTCGCGCTGTATGGCCGCATAGAGAACCTGTTCGACGCCGATTATCGCAGCGTCGCGGGCTATGGCACGCCCGGCCGCACCGCTCATGCCGGCGTCCGCGTGCGGCTCGACTGATGCGGCTGCTGCCCCTGCTCCTGCTTGCCGGTTGCGCAAGCCCGCCGTCGGGTGGGGGCGGGGGGATCGTGTCGACCAACCCTTGCGCCGACGCGATGCTGGTACAGATGGTCCCGCACGCCCGGATCGCCGCGATCAGCCATTATTCGCACGATCCGGGTGCAAGCTCGATCCCGCCGGCGCTCGCCCGCCGCTTCCGTACGACGGCGGGCACGGCGGAGGAGGTCATCGCGCTGCGCCCGGACCTGGTCGTCGCCTCCACCTTCACGCCGCCTGCCACGCGTGATGCCTATGCGCGGGCCGGGTTACGGACCCTCTACCTCGACTCGCCGCAGACCGTTGCCGCGAGCATCGCGCAGGTGACGGCGCTGGCCTTCGCCGTCGATGCACCGGCCAAGGGCGAGGCGATGGCATCGGCCATCGCGCACGCGGCCGCGCCGGGGATCCAACCCCGCGATCGACCCGCCGCGCTCCTCTACATCGCCGGCGATCTCGCCACCGGTTCGGGCACGCTGCTCGACGAACTCCTGACCCGCGCCGGTTTCCGCAACGCCGCCGCCGACTATGGCCTCGCCTTCACCGGAACGCTGCCCGCCGAAACGATCGTGTCGCGTCCCCCGTCGGTCGTGATCGCGCCGGCCGGGGAGGGCCGCCGCGCCGCGCTCCGCCGCAAACTGCTGCCTGCCACGCGAGAAGCCGACTTCCCCCGCGCGCTGGTCAACTGCGGCGGCCCGACCATCATCGCAGGCATGGCGCGACTCCGTGCGATTCGAGCGACGTTGTGACTCGCCCCACAATCCTCATCGCGATCGGCACGCTGACCGCGGCGCTGTTCGCCGTGTCGCTTGCCTGCGGAAAGACATGGGTGCCGTTCTCGGCATGGTTTTCGGACGATCCTTCGTGGTGGATCATCGTCGAACTGCGACTGCCGCGCGCGGTGCTGGGCGCGATGCTGGGGGCGGGGCTCGGGCTGTCGGGCGCGGCGATACAGGGCTATCTGCGCAATCCGCTCGCCGACCCGGCGGTTCTCGGTGTGTCGTCGATGGCGGCGCTCGGCGCGGTCGCCGCGATCGTCTTCGGCGCGGCCGGGTGGCTGTTCCCGGCGGCGATGCTGGGCGCGGGCGCGGCGATGGCGGTGCTGGCGGCGTTGACCTGGGCCAGCGGATCGGCGGTGACGTTCGTACTCGCCGGGACCGTGCTGGCGACGCTCGCCGGGTCGTTGACGGCGCTGGTAATCGCGCTGGCCCCGAACCCTTATGCCGTCGCCGAGGTCATCGACTGGCTCATGGGCGCGCTCACCGACCGCGGCTGGGCCGATGTGTCGCGCGCCGCGCCGCCGATGGCATTGGGCGCGATCCTCCTCCTGACAACAGCGCGCTCGCTCGATGCACTCGTGCTGGGGGAGCCCGCCGCGCGGACACTTGGCATCCATATGGGCCGCTTGCGGATCGCCATCGTCCTGGGTGCCGGCCTTGTCGTCGGGGCCGGGGTCGCCGTGACCGGCGTGGTCGGGTTCGTCGGTCTCGTGGTGCCGCACCTGCTCAGGCCCGTCGTTGGTCACAGGCCTGGCGCGCTGCTCATCCCCTCGATGCTCGGCGGCGCGGCGCTGGTTCTCGCTGCCGACAGCCTGGTGCGGCTCGCACCCGGCGCGGGGGAGGTCCGGCTGGGTGTCGCCATGGCGCTGATCGGCGCCCCATTCTTCCTGACGATCCTGATCCGCGAAAGGGGCCGCGCGTGGATCTGACCCTTGACGCGCTGGACGTGACGCTCGGTCTTCGCGCCGTCCTGCATCAGGCGTCCGCGTCGCTGAAGGCCGGGCGCATCACGGCGGTGCTCGGGCCTAACGGCGCGGGCAAGACCACGCTGCTGCGCACCGCCGCCGCGCTCGTGAAGCCAACATCGGGCAGCGTGCGGATCGGGGAGCAGGATGTGGCGGCCCTTACGCCGCGCGCCCGCGCCCGAATGATCGGTTATCTGCCACAGGACGCGACCGTGCACTGGAACATCGTCGCGCGCGACGTGGTGGCGCTCGGCCGCCTGCCGCACCGCAACCCGGCCGCGGCACCGTCGCCCGCCGATCGCGACGCCATCGCGCATGCCATGGCGGCCACCGACACTGCCCCCCTCGCAGATCGTCCGGTCGCCGAACTGTCCGGCGGAGAGCGCGCCCGCGTTCTTCTCGCGCGCGTCCTCGCCGGTGAGCCCGCGTGGCTGCTCGCCGACGAGCCACTCGCCAGCCTCGACCCCGCGCACCAGATCGATCTCGTCGACCGGCTGCGCGTCCACGCCGCCGCGGGCATGGGGGTGATGCTCGTCCTCCACGACCTCGTTCAGGCACAGCGCGCCGCCGACGACGCGCTCCTGATCGACGCAGGACGCATCGTCGCGGCGGGTCCCGTCGGGCAGGTGCTCACGCCCGATCGTTTGGCGTCCGCGTTCGGCATCCGCGTCGCCGCGGTCGAGGATCAGGGCCGCCGCCTTTGGGTTCCCGTCGGCCGCGCCTGACTTGCCCGTCCGCTTCGGCGCGCTAGGAAGGGGCCGGGGGAGAAGACCATGACCGACGACACGATCAGCGAACCGTCGCCGGGCGAAATCCGGCTGGTGATCACCGCCTCGTCGCTCGGCACCGTGTTCGAATGGTATGACTTTTTCATCTACGGCACGCTTGCGGCATCGGGGATCATCGGGCGCACCTTCTTTCCGGCGGGCAACGAGGTCGTGCAGACATTGCTCGCCTGGGCGGGTTTCGCGGTCGGCTTCGGCTTCCGTCCGCTCGGCGCGGTCCTGTTCGGCTATTTGGGCGATCGGCTGGGGCGTAAATACACCTTCCTCGTGACCATCACGCTCATGGGCGTTGCGACGGCTGGCGTGGGGCTGATCCCGTCCTATGCCGCGATCGGCATCGCCGCGCCGGCGCTGGTACTGCTGCTGCGCGTGGCGCAGGGCCTGGCCTTGGGCGGCGAATATGGCGGGGCCGCTGTCTATGTCGCCGAGCACGCGCCACCGGGGAAGTCGGGCTTCTACACCAGCTTCATCCAGGCGGGCGTTGTCGGCGGCTTCATCCTGAGCCTCGCGGTCGTGCTCGCGACCAAGGCTTCAATGCCGGCGGAGACCTGGAACAGCATCGGTTGGCGGTTCCCCTTCCTCTTCTCGATCCTGCTGCTCGGCATTTCGCTCTGGATGCGCGTGAAGCTGTCCGAAAGCCCGGTGTTCGCCGCGATGCGCAAGGCCGGGACACGCGCGCGCAACCCGATCATCGAAAGCTTCACCTACCCCGGCAACCTCAAGCGCATGCTCGTCGCGCTGTTCGGAATCGCGGCCGGCCTGACCGTGATTTGGTACACAGCGATGTTTACCGTCCTCTCATTCCTACAAACCACGATGCGGGTCGAGGAGACCACGGCGCAGCTGCTTGCCGCCGGTGGCGCGCTGGTCGGGCTCGGCTGGTTCATCCTGTTCGGGCGGCTGTCCGACCGGGTCGGACGCAAGAAACCGATCGTGATCGGTTACGCGCTGACACTGGTACTGCTGTTCCCGATCTTCTGGGTCATCGGTGCCGCCGCCAACCCTGGGTTGTCGGAGGCCGCGCGCCGCGCACCCGTCATCGTTGCAGGGCCTCGGTGCAGCTACAGCCCCTTCGCCACTGCGCAAGGAGACGAATGCGGTCGCCTGCTCGACTATTTCTCCAAAAAGGGCGTGGCATACAGCAAGCGGCAGACGCCCGGCACCGTGGTGACGATCGGCGGGGTGACGCAGACCGACCTGTCCCCCGCGGCGCTTGACGCGGCGCTGACGGCTGCGGGCTACGGTCTGGGCAAGGTTCAGCCGTCGGGCGGGAACATTGCGGTGATCCTTCTGGCGATCGTGGCCTTGGCTGCCCTGTCCGGGATGACCTACGGCCCCGTCGCGGCGCTGCTCGCGGAGATGTTTCCGCCCGCGATCCGGTACAGTTCGCTGTCTATCCCCTATCATCTGGGCACCGGTTATTTCGGCGGGTTCCTGCCGTTCATCAGTCAGTATATCGTTGCCCGCACAGGCGACCCGTTCGCCGGGCTCTGGTACACGGTTGCGGTGGTGGCGATGGCGCTGGTCGTGACGCTGTGGGGGCTGGAGGAGACCACATCTTCCGACGCGAAGGCATAGCCGCCGGGCTGGCCTGATCGCGGCCAAGGGCGCTATGCGCCGCCGCTATGGCTATTGCGATCGACATCCCCGCTCCACTTCGGCTCCGGCTCGACGGCCAGGCACTGGCGGATAATTGGCGCACGCTTGACCGGATGAGCGGCACCGCCGCATGCGGGGCCGCGGTGAAGGCGGACGGCTACGGCCTGGGCGCGCTCGAGGTGACGCGCCGGCTGGCGGCGACCGGATGCCGCGACTTCTTTGTCGCGACCTGGGCCGAGGCTGCCGCGCTGGCGCCGCTGGG
>DASVUT010000193.1:0-7907 GCA_036386955.1 Sphingomonas sp.
ATCCATGCGGTCCGCCGGATCGAGGAATTGCGCGATCAGGATCGCGATATCGATGCCGCCGTCAGGGTGTTGCTGCGCGAGCTGGAAGCGTGATCCTGTTGCTCGTCCGGTGGTGGCGGGCGCTGATCGGCTGGTTCAGACCTGAAGACCCGTCGCCCGCTGCGCCGCCAGCAATGTCGGCGCGGCGAGCGCCCGCGCGCGATCCGCACCGCGTGTCAGCACGTCGGCAACCGCGGTCCGGTCGTCGGCGAGGAGGCGGGTCAGCCGCGCGCGGATCGGCGACAGCGTGGCGATAGTCAGATCGGCCAGCGCCGGCTTGAACTGTCCGAAGCCCTTGCCGGCATAATCGGCGAGCACCGCCTGGGGGCTGATATTCGCCAACGCGGCGTAGATCGTCACGAGATTGCGCGCTTCGGGGCGATCCGCGAGCTCTTCTACCGTATCGGGAAGCACGCCGGCGTCGCTCTTGGCCTTTTTTACCTTCGCCATGATATCATGGTCGCTGTCGATCAGCGCGATGCGGGATGCATCGGACGGGTCGGATTTCGACATCTTGGCCGTGCCATCGCGCAAGCTCATGATCCGGGGTGCCGAGGCGGAGATGAAGGGATCGGGGAGGGTGAAGACCTCCGTCCCGAAATCCTGGTTGAACTTGGTCGCGATGTCGCGCGCGAGTTCGAGATGCTGTTTCTGATCGTCGCCGACGGGTACGTGGGTCGCACCATAGACGAGGACGTCCGCGGCCTGCAGCACGGGATAGCCGAACAGCCCCACCGACGCGCCTTCGCGGTACTTGCCGGCCTTGTCCTTCCATTGGGTCATGCGGTTCAGCCACCCCATGCGCGCGGTGCCGTTGAGCAGCCAGCACAGCTCGCTATGCGCGGGCACGCGCGCCTGGTTGAAGAGCGTGGCCTTGTCCGGGTCGATGCCGGCAGCCAGAAGCGTCGCGGCCATTTCGATCGTGTTGCCCGCCAGTTCGCGCGGATCGATGGCGACGGTCAGGGCGTGGAGATCGGCCAGGAAGAACAGCGCGTCCCCTTGATGCTGCATGTCGACCCATTGCCGGATCGCGCCGAGATAATTGCCGAGGTGAAGATTGCCGGTCGGCTGAATGCCCGAGACGATACGCATCATGAAAGTCCTTGGGTGGGCGGCTTGGCCCGGCGACCGATCAGGCCGCGCAGGTCGGCGGGCGAAAAGGCACCGGTGAGGAAACACGCCGCGGCATAGACCAGCCCGCCGCCCGCGATCAGCGCGCCCATGCCGATGATCCGGGTGACGAGCGTGCCGGTGGTCCAAGGGGCGAGCAATCGATCGAACCCGTACACCGCCGCGCCCATGAGGATCGCGGCAAGCGCCAGGCGAGGGAGCCGGCGGGTCAGTTGCGCGTCCGCCAGGAAATGCCCACGCCTGCGGAGCGTTCCGTAGAGCAGGGCGACGTTGACGCAGGCCGCCAGTGCCGTCGCCAGCGGAGGCCCGATATGGCCGATGGTGGGGATAAAGAGCAGGTTGAGGGTCAGGTTGATGCCGATCGACCAGGTCGCGTAGCGGACGGGCGTGCGCGTGTCCTCCCGCGCGTAGAACCCAGGGGTGAGAACCTTCACCAGCACATAGGCGGGCAGGCCGATCGAGAAGGCGGCGAGCGCCTGCGAACAGGCCACCGTGTCGGCGGCGTCGAAGGCACCGTGCTGGAACAAGGCGCGCACGATCGGCTGGGCCGCGACGAGAAAGGCGACGGTCGCCGGCAAGGTGAGGAGGAGCGCCAGTTCGATGCCCCGGTTCTGCGTGTGCATCGCCGCGGTCTCCTCCCGCCTGGCAAGCTGGCGCGAGATCGTGGGCAGGAGGATCGTGCCGAGCCCGATCCCCACCAGGCCGAGCGGAAGCTGATTCAACCGATCGGCATAATAGATGTAGGAGATCGAGCCTGCATCGAGCAGCCGGCCGGCAAGTGCGGTCGACACGATCAGGTTGATCTGCACCGCACCCGCGCCCGCGGCGGCGGGGATGATCAGCTTCAACAGCCGGCGCACGTCATCGTCGAGCCGCGGCCTGCGCAGCCTGAGCGTCACGCCCGCGCGGCGGCATGCCCAGATGAGCCAGCCAAGCTGCAACGCGCCGCCCGCGGTCACCGACCAGGCCTGCGCGCGGGCGGTGGCGAACGGATCGGGCCCGTGGAAGAAGAGGAGCGCGGCGATCATGGCGAGGTTCAGCAGGATCGGCGCGGCGGCGTTCACCCAGAAGCGATTGAGTGAGTTGAGAATGCCCCCCAGCAGCGACACTATCGAGATCATCAGGAGGTACGGAATGGTGATCCGTGACAGGCTGACCGCGTAGGCGAACTGATCGGGCGTGGGGTCACGAAACCCGCCGGACAGGCCGAAGGTGATCGGCCATGCCGCGACGATCATGATGCCGGTGAAGACGACGAGCACCGGCAGAAGCACCGACAGGGCCCGCTCGGCAAACGCCACTCCGGCCGAAAGCTCGCCGCCTTCCCCCACCTTGCGGTTGAACATCGGAATGAAGGCGGCGGAGAAGGCGCCTTCCGCGAACAAGGCGCGGAACATGTTGGGGAGGCGGAATGCGACCAGGAAGGCGTCGGACGCGAAGCCCGCGCCGACATAGGTCGCCTGGAGCGAGTCGCGGCCGAGTGCCAGCACGCGGCTGACGAGCGTCAGGCCGCCGACCGAGCCGAGTGCACGGGTGAGGTTCATGCGCGAACTCCGCGGTCACCCGGAGATCGCCCGGGTGACCGCGGGATCATCAGGCTGTGCCGAACTCGCCAGACAGTTCTTCGCCCTGACCCTGCGACTGCTGCATATAGAGCTGCGCGAAATCGATCGGCTCGAGCAGCAGGGGCGGGAAGCCGCCGTCACGCACGGTATCGGCGAGAACGCGGCGGGCAAAGGGGAAGAGCAGCCGCGGCGCTTCGGTCAGCATGAAGGGCTGGATCTGATCGACGGGGACGTTGCGGAACCCGAACAGCCCCGAATAGGACAGGTCGACGATGAAAGCGACCTGACCGTCGACCTCGGCGCGCACATCGATCTTGAGCGTGACTTCATGCACTTCCTCGCCGACCTGCGCCGCGCCGATGTTGAACTGCACATCGATGCCGGGAGCCGCCTGCGACTGGAAAATCGCTGGTGCGTTCGGATTCTCGAACGACAGGTCCTTGATGTACTGCGAAATTATGCCCGCGGCGGGGGCGGTGTCGGCACCGTTTGCGAGCGGTTGCTGGTCGGAAGCCTGGTCGGCCATGCTGGTGATCCCGTGAGAGTGGCGGCGTCGGCGAATGAAACGACGCGAATGGCGGTGCGACTAGCAGCGGTGCCCATGCGTTTCAACGCCCGCGGGTTTGTATCCGGCGCGGTTAACGCCTATGTCGGCGTCAGAAACGGAGGCGCGGTGTTCTATCTGGTTCTTCTTGCGATGGTGGCCGGTTTTCTGGCGATGCGGCTGTACAGCGTGCTGGGCAAACGGACAGGCCATGAGCAGCAACCGCTGCCGCGTGCCGCCGACGAGCGCGTGACGGTGCCGCTCGCCAAGCGCACGGTGGAAACGCCGGCGACCGAGCCGCGCGAGCCCTTCAATCGCAATATCGATCCGCGCGCCGAAGCCGGTCTGCGCCAGATCGTCGCGACCGAAAGCGCGTTCGACGTGGCCGCGTTCCTGGAAGGCGCGCAGTCGGCGTATCGGATGACGCTGGAGGCGTTCTGGAAGGGCGACGAGGCGACGCTGGGCGAGTTGTGCACGCCCGATGTCCGCGACGCGTTTGTCGAGGCGATCGTCGCACGGCGAGAAGCGGGCGAAGTGCTCGACAACCGGCTGGTGTCGATCGAGCAGGCGATGGTCGCGGACGCGAGCCTGTCGGGTCGCGACGCGCGGATTACGGTGCGCTTCGATGCCGATATTGCCGCGGTCACGCGCGACGCGCAAGGATCGGTGATCGCCGGGTCGGTCACGGACGCGGTCGAGACGCATGACGTCTGGACCTTCACCCGGACGCTGCGCACCGGTGATCCCAACTGGAAGCTCGCCGACACCGACGAGGCGTGATCGGCATGACAAGAACTGTGCTTGTCGCCTTGTCGGGCGCCGTGCTGCTGGCCGGGTGCGCCGGCGGGGTCGTGCCACGTGGCGTCGCGACAGCGCCGCCGGCGCCCATCAGCCCCGCGCCGGTAAAGCGCACCGCCTCCGCGCCCGTTATGGCACCCTTGGCGATCCGGCCGGTCGGTGGGCCGATCGTCGGGGCCATCCCGATGCTGCCGACCCCGGTGACAATGGTGCCCGGCGCGATCAACGCCGCCGCCGCCGGCGTAGTGCCGGGCCCTTCGATCGAGGCTCTCGCGCTGAGCGAGGCGCAGGCGCGCGCCGGGCTCGTCGCCTTTGCGCGGTCGTGCCCGGGGTTGATCCGCCGCCCTGACACGACCGGCCTAACCCCCGGCGCGGCGTGGCAGGGCGCGTGCGATGCGGCGCGGGCGCGGCCCGCCGATGCGAGGGGCTTCTTCGCGCAATGGTTCGAAACCGCGCAGGTAGGGGACGGAAAGGCATTCGCGACCGGATATTACGAGCCGGAGATCGCGGGATCGCGCGTGCCGGGCCCCGGCTATGCGCCGGTTTACGCGCGGCCGCGTGATCTGGTCGATGTCGATCTGGGGCAGTTCTCGACGGACCTGAAGGGCCGGTCGGTTCGTGGCAAGGTGCAGGGCAACAAGTTCGTGCCCTATGACGACCGTACCGCGATCGAGGAAGGCGCGCTGGCCGACCGCGCAGCGGTGCTGGGCTATGCGGTCGATCCGGTCGAGCTGTTCTTCCTGCAGATCCAGGGATCGGGGCGGCTGCGCATGCCGGACGGCACGATCGTGCGGATCGGCTATGACAGCCAGAACGGGCGCGAATATACCGGGATCGGCGCGCTGATGAAGGCGCGCGGGCTGCTGCAACCCGGGCAGACGTCGATGCAGGGGATCGTGCGGTATCTGCACGAGCATGCCGATGAGGGCCGCGCCATCATGCGCGAGAATCGCAGCTATGTGTTCTTTCGCCTGCTCGACGGCGCGCCGATCGGGGCCATGGGCTATCCGGTCGAAGGACAGGTGAGTGCGGCCGCGGATCCGAAATTTATCCCGCTGGGCGCGCCCGTGTTCGTGTCGATGGACCGCGCGGACGTCGGTGGGCTTTGGATCGCACAGGACACGGGCGGCGCGATCAAGGGTGCGAACCGGATCGACACATTTTGGGGTGCGGGCGCGGCGGCCGAGTTGACGGCGGGCGGCATGGCGGCGCGTGGGACCGCGTTCCTGCTGCTACCCAAGGGGAGCGTCGCCAGGTTGCAGGCAGGGACGGGTGCGGCGGCAGCTCAGCCCTGACGAGACGCAGCTTTGGGCGAAGGTCATGCGCACCGTTCGCCCGCTGCGTGCCGTCGCCGTGGCCGCGACGCTGCCCAGGGTCACGGTCAGGACAACGGCGATCGAGCCTCAGCCGGTGGAGCCCAAGCGCAAGCCGATGGCGCGGGTTCTCGAGCCGCGTGTGGTTCCGACACCTCCCGCCTCCGCAAAGTCGCCGTCGAACACGCTGGATGGCGGATGGGACAAGAGGCTGGCGCGCGGAATGGTGGCGCCGGACAGCTCGATCGACCTGCATGGGCATACGCTGGCCTCCGCCCATGCGCTGCTCGATGCGGGCCTCGCGCGGGCTATCGCGGGGGGCGACCGTGTGTTGCTGCTCGTCACGGGCAAGCCACCACGGCCCGAAAGCGAGCGGCCCCACGCGCGCGGGAGCATCCGGGCGGCGATCGGCGACTGGCTCGCCTCATCGCGGCATGCGGGCTCGATCGCGGCGGTGCGCGGCGCGCATCCACGCCACGGCGGGCAGGGCGCCCTGTATATCGTGATCAGGCGCCCGCGCGCGCGATGACCTCGGCATAGATCGCGCTCAGCGCGTGGAGGTCGGCGACGGACACCGCTTCGTCGACTTGGTGCATCGTTGCGTTGACCAGCCCGAATTCGACCGTGGGGCAGAGCCGCGACAGGAACCGGGCGTCGGACGTGCCGCCGGTGGTGGACAGCTCGGGTACGATGCCGCTGACCGCCTCGACCGCGCCGGCGACCAGGGTGGAAAGGGGGCCCGGCGGCGTCAGAAACGCTTCGCCCGACACCTGCGCCGTCACGTGCGCGCCGGGCGCATGCTCGGTCACGAGGGCAGTGATGCGCGCGACGAGATCGTCGCCATAATGCAGGTCGTTGAAGCGGATGCTCAACCGCGCGCGTGCTGCAGCGGGAATGACGTTGGTGGCCGGATTGCCGACGTGCAGGTCGGTGAACTCGATGTTCGACGGCTGGAACCACTCCGTACCCTGATCGAGCACGACTGCGTCGATAGCGGCGAGTGTCGCGACGAGCCGGGGGACGGGATTATTGGCGAGATGCGGATAGGCGACGTGACCTTGGCGTCCGGGCACGTCGATCCAGATGTTCACCGATCCGCGCCGGCCGATCTTGATGGTGTCGCCGAGACGCTGGGCGGAGGTTGGCTCGCCGACGAGGCACAGGTCGGGTGTCAGATCTCGCGCGGCCATGCGTTGGATGAGCGCCCGTGTGCCGTGAATTGCGGGCCCTTCCTCATCGCCGGTGATGATCAGCGTCAGCCGAGCTTCGGGTCGAGCCGCGGCGGCCGCGACGAAGGCGGCCACCGCACCTTTCATGTCGACCGCGCCGCGGCCGTGGAGCAGGTCGCCGCGAACCTCCCCGCTCCAGGGCGAACCCGTCCAGCCATCGCCAGACGGCACGACATCGACATGGCCGGCAAAGGCGAGATGCGGGCCGCTGCCCATGCGGTTGGCCAGAAGGTTCTCGACCGGACCATCAGGTGCTGCGCCCGCGACGAAGCGGTCGACCGCGAAGCCAAGTGGTACCAACGCCGCCTCCAGCACGTCGAAGACGTGGCCATGGGCGGGAGTCACGCTGTCGGCGCGGATCAGCGCGCTCGCCAGCGCGACCGGATCGATCACCGCGCGGGCTGTTCGTACTGTTCGATCACCCATTCCTCTTCCTGCGCACCGGCGAGCCAATCCTGCATGAAGGGGTGGGTGAGGACCGCGTCCATATAGCCGGCGGCGAAGCGTGCGATCGGCAGTTGATAGGTGATGATCCGCGTGACGACGGGCGCGAACATGATGTCGGCCGCGCCGAACTCGCCAAACAGGAAGTCGCCCGTGCCGCCCCAGCGCGCACGCGCCTGCGCCCAAAGCTCCATGATGCGCGCGAGTTCGATGACCACATCGTCATCCGGGCGCTGTGCCGGGAAGACCTGGCGCACGTTCATCGAATGTTTGCGGCGCAAATTGGGAAAGCTCGAATGCATCTCGGCCGCCATCGACCGCGCCATCGCGCGTGCGGCCTCGTCCGCCGGCCAGAACCGGTCGCGCCCGACCTTGTCGGCGAGATAGTCAACGATCGCGAGGCTATCCCAGACGACGGCATCGCCATCCCACAGGATCGGCACCTTGCCCGACGAGGGCGCGAACTCGTCGCCCTGGCGGCGCTGATCCCAATCGGCGTCGTACATCGGCACGACCACCTCTTCGAACGGCAGGCCCGACTGCCGCACCGCGAGCCAGCCGCGCAGGCTCCAGGAAGAATAGGCCTTGTTGCCGATGATGAGTTTCATGGGCGTTCGCATAGCGGGCGAGCGACCCGCGTGTCGAGCGCGGTTAGCCGAGCACCGCCTCCATCACCGCGGCGCGCAGTTCGGGGATGCCCATTCCGCCTTCGCTGGAGGTGGCGATGATGTCGGGGTGGGCGGCGGCGTGCTTGCGCGCTTCGGTGGCGGTCGCCCCAGTCACCGCGGCCAGATCGGTCGCCTTGATCTTGTCGGCCTTGGTCAGGATCAACCGATAGCTGACA
>DASVUT010000194.1:0-5343 GCA_036386955.1 Sphingomonas sp.
GAACCGCAAACCCGACCAGCACGCCCCGCAGAAGCGATGATCCGCCGCCACGGGAACCCCGCAGGCCGGACACCGCGGGGGAAGCGCATAATCGGCGAAAGCGCCAAACGGGCGGAGCAGCGCGGCGGGCAGCATGGCACCTTGTCGCCGCGCCTCGTCGCGCGCACAAGCGCTCGCGTGACCCCGATCTTCGACCGCACCACGCGCCGTCTGCGCCGCGACCGTGCTCAGCCGTGCTACGGCGAGTATGATTTCCTTCGCGCCGCGATGCTCGACGGGCTTGCCGAGCGATTGGACGCGGTCAAGCGGCCGATCACAGCGGTGCTCGACCTGGGATGTTTCGACCGTGCCTTCGTTGCGCCACCGAGTGCGCGAGTCGCCCGTGTAGACACCGGCTATCGTTTCGCACGTGCCAGCGGCGGAGTGCAGGGCGACGAGGACCGACTTCCCTTCGCCGACGCCAGCTTCGACTGCGTGGTCAGCGCCGGCGTGCTGGATCAGGTCGATGACCTGCCCGGTGCCCTGGCACTGGTGCGACGAGTGTTGCGGCCGGACGGCGTGTTCTTGGGGGCGTTCCTAGGCGCGGGATCGCTGTCGACGCTACGTGCGTGCCTGCGCGAGGCCGAGGCCGAACGACCCGCGGCTCGGCTTCACCCGCAGGTCGATGTGCGCGCGGCGGGCGATCTGTTGATGCGCGCCGGGCTGACCCTGCCTGTCGCCGACGTGGAGATGCTCAGCGCCCGCTACGGCTCGTTGGCGCGGCTGTTGGAGGATTTGCGCGGCATGGCGGGAACCAGCATCCTGATCGAACGCCCACCGCTCTCGCGTGCCGTTCTGGCTCGCGCGTCGGCGGCGTTCGCCGCGATGGCGGATGCCGATGGCCGAACGACCGAGCGGTTCCACATCGTGTATCTGACCGGCTGGGCCCCCGATCCGAGCCAGCCGACGCCCGCACGTCGAGGCAGCGCGACCGCGTCCCTGGCAACGGCACTGAAGCCCAAAGCGAGCCCTTAATCGATCATCCCGCCGTCCTCGCCGCCATGCGCGAGGATGCGACCCATGGCGTCGAACAGCGCGTCCATGGCGACTGGTTTGAACAGTACCTCGTCGGCACCCGCCGCCAGGCACCGTTCACGCAAATCGACCGCGACGTCGGCCGTGATGACGATGATCGGCACCTGCGCCTTGGCGTCGACTCGCGCGCGAATGTGCCCGATCGCCGTGATCCCGTCCATGCCGGGCATGCGTAGGTCAATCAGCAGCATCTGATAGTCTTCGGCATCGATCATGCCGAGCCCGGTTTCGGCATCGGCGGCTTCGTCCATCGCCACACCGGCGACGCCCAGCATATCCTTCACCACGCGACGGTTCATTCGGTCGTCCTCGATGAAGAGAACCTTCATCGCCCCCAGGACCAATCCACCACACGGTCACGTTCTTCCATGATCATGCTCTACGCATTATGCTGCCTCCGCCGCAAGCGCATCCGGAATGGATTCGATCGCAGATTCGTCGAACAGTTGAGCAACCAACTGAGCGCCCGCAACGGGCTTGCCGATGATCGGCGCGTAACCCGGCACCGCGCGAATGCCGGCGGGGGCCAGCAGTGCCGCAGGGATACCCCCCGCCTTCGCCGCAGCCGCGAGCCGGGCACGGCCATCGGGCTGTAACGCAAGCGTCGCGTCATCGGCAAGGATGCGGACCACGCCGCCATGCGCCAGCCGATCGATCGCCTCGTCCGTCGATCCCGCAAAGGCGATCTCGGCATGATGGGGCGCGAACAGCGCCCGGAACATGGCGCGGGTGATAGGATTGCGATCCACGATCAGCATGACGGCGGCGGCGTCCGGGCCTGCTTCATCGCTCACGGCCGGGCGATAGGCGAGCCTGACGGTGAAGGTGGAGCCCTGCCCCGCGACGCTGTCCACCGCGATGCTGCCCCCCATTGCCTCGACCAGGCTGCGGCAGATCGAGAGCCCAAGTCCCGTGCCGCCGAACTGGCGGGTGGTGCCGGCGTCCGCCTGGCGAAAGCTTTCGAAGATTTCGTCGCGCTTGTCGGCGTCGATGCCCACGCCCGTGTCGCTGACGGCGAGGTGAATGACGTCGTGGCGATGCTCCGCTCGCAGCGTCACGGCACCGTCGCGTGTGAACTTGACCGCGTTAGACAGCAGGTTGAACGCGACCTGGCGAACCCGCGCCGCGTCACCCATGACCATGGCGGGGGCCGCGGACAGATCGACATGGAACGCCAGACCCTTCGCTTCGGCCTGATCGGCCCAGAGCCGCGCCGCATCGCGCAGAGTCCCTGCGAAATCGAACGGCGCGTCTTCGATGGTCAGATTGCCGGTTTCCATCTTGGCCACGTCGAGAATGTCGTCGACCAGAGCGCGCATCGTCAGACCCGCGGCCTGCACGATCTCCACCCGGTCACGCGTCACCTCGGCCAGGGTGCCCTCGGCCAGCATCACCTGCGTCATGCCTAGGATGCCGTTCAAGGGCGTGCGAATTTCATGGCTGGTGGTCGCCAGGAACTCGGTCTTGGCGGCAAGCGCCTTGCCTAGCGCGCCGTTGGTCACCGCCAGATCGGCCGCGACCACGCGCACTTGATTGCGGCTCCGGCGGATCACGAACAACCCGATGCTGAGCATCAGGATGATGACGGCGACCGCCGCCGTACCGCCCATGAACATGGTCTGCTGCGTCGCGACCCTAGCGCGTTCGAACGCGACGCTGCGGCGGGCTTCGTCGCGCTGCAGATTGGCGATCCGCAGGTTCTGATTCGCGTAATCGAATCGTGCCCCCATGAGCTGCGAACTGGTGGTGGTGGCGAGCTTAGTCGCCTGATCATCGAGCCGCTTGAGCGCCGCTAGGTGCGCGAGTGCAGGGCCGCCCTGCCCCGTGCGCGTGAATATGCGATAAGCGGTGTCATGCGCCTCGCGCGCGGCGAGCGGCGTGGTGGTGAGGTCGACGCCCGCGAAGCTGCGCGCCACCAGCCGAGCGGCCTCTGCGGGGTGCCCCTGTTCGAGCGCGATCTGTGCCTGAATGGCGAGGAGCGCATTACGATCTGATGGGGTTACGCCGTTCGACAGCAAACTGGCACGCTGCACAACCCGTTCGGCTGCATCAAGATGCCCCGCCAGAAGATGAGTCCGTGCTAGGTTGCGGAGAACCAGCGCCTCCAGCATCGGGCTGTCGGCAGCACGCGCCATCCGCAACGCCACCGCGAACTGTTGTTCCGCCTCCTCCAAACGGCCCAGTTCGCGCAAGGTGTCCGCGCGATTGTGCTGAATCGACAGTGTCAGTCGTGGGTCACCCGCATGGGCGGCGGCCGCCTGTTCCAAGTAGCGCAGCCGCGATCCATAATCCTTCGCGTCACCATAAAGCTCGGCGATGTATGTTAATGCGATCGCTTGTTGCCGCGCATCTCCGATAAAACGATAGATGGAATAAGCGCGCTGATACTCGGCAAGTGCACGCGCGCCGTTTGCTTGCGCCGCGTGCAGCCCGCCCAACGAAACCAGGATATCGGCGGCCAGCTTCGAGTCTGGAGCCAGGCGCATGGCGACGCGGTTAGCCCGATCCAGAAGCGGCTCAGCTGCATTGATATTACCGAGCCGCAACTCCGCCTCGCCCTGCAGCCACTGCACGACCGCACCAGCGCGCAGGCGTTCGCGTTGAGCGGGCATGGCGGCGGCCCCCCGCGCGGCCGACTTCGCTTTCTCGATGGCATCCTGCGGATCGACCATCATCGCGGCTTTAACCTCCGCAACCTGCGTATCGAACCGCCCCTGGGCGGCACTTGCGGGTTGCGCCGTCATCATAGCGAGAGCGAGAGCGAAAAGGACCAGGAGGCGCGTCATGCCGCGCGCCAGGCCGACGCGAGCCGGCTAAGCGACGCCCGCGATTGCTGCGCCGTTTGCGCCCCGCGATCCTCGTCCAGGAACGTCACCAGCGCATCGATCTCGAGCGGGCGGCTGATGAAAAACCCCTGCACCATGTCGCAACCCATAACCGACAGCAGCGCGAAGGCGGCTGCGGTTTCGACGCCTTCGGCGACGACCTCCATCTCCAGCGCATGCGCCAAGTCGATGGTGGAACGCACGATCAGGGGATCGCGGTTGGAACTGGTCAGCTGGGTCACGAAGAGCTTGTCGATCTTGAGCTCGCGCGCGGGCAATCGCTTGAGATAGGCGAGCGACGACAGCCCGGCACCATAATCGTCAATCGAAATGACGATGCCCAGATCGGCGAAGACCTTCAAATTGGCGATCGCGCTGTCGGGATCGCGGATCACTGATGTTTCGGTGATCTCGAACCCGATCTGGGCACCGGCCTCCCCTATGATCGCGCATGCGCGGCGGACGAACCGAGGATCGCTTAGGAGGACGCCGGCGATGTTGATGAAGATCGGCATGCTATGCCCCTGCGCCGCGAGTCGTCGCTGGTCCGCGATCGCGCGTGCGATCGTCCACAATGTCAGCGTCACGATGTGGCTCGATTGTTCCGCGAGCGGGATGAAGTCGTTCGGCTGCACCAGACCGCGCGTTGGGTGACGCCATCGGATCAGGGCTTCCACCGATCCGATTGTCTGACGACGGACATGGAATTTGGGCTGGTACTGAATAAAAAGCTCGCCCGCGCCGATGGCTGGGCCAAGATCGCGGGCCAGCGCGATGGCGTCGATCCCGTCGATGCCGGCGGTCACGGTGCGGATCACCGGACGGCGGTCTGCCACGGCCTCCGCCAAAGCGTGTTCGGCCTCCTCGATCAGGCGTACGGGGTCATGCGGTCGTGCGGCAGCGGCGGCTCCTAGTGTGACGTCGATGATGATCGGCTCGCCCGCGACATCGACCGGGGTCGCGAACGCGTCGTCCAAAATATCCGCCATCCCGGCAAGCTCATCGCGAGCCTGGCCGGACGAGGTGATCTCGATACAGTCGCGGCTCGATGGTGATACGCGCGCCATGGGAAACAACCTGGCGACCCGGCAAGCGACTTCGGCGACAAGCGCATGGACCCGGTCCCGCCCCAGACGACGGCGCAGCACCGCGAACTGATCGATCCGAACGAGCAACGCAAACTGCCAGCCTGCCGCGGCATCGGAGCTTGCCGTCCCGCTTGGCGAATGGGCCGATCGATCGGGATGCGGGGCGCTCATGATCGCCGGACTAGCCTTTGGAAATAAACATCACATTAAGCGAGGGGTCGAGGAACAAAACGCCGTACTGCATCCGTTCCGATTGCCGGATCGTTAATGTTAGACTAACCTTCTTTAGCATCCTTCGTCAGACGGATGCGCTAGGGAGAAAAAAGATGTTGGATTTCATTCTCGATCTTTTCTAC
>DASVUT010000195.1:0-6450 GCA_036386955.1 Sphingomonas sp.
CGCTGGCTGGGAACGAGCATGGGCGTCACACGCGACCTATCGGCTGAGCGGGCTCTCCCCGCTGGTTCGGTCGTGACCTCAATCAACGACGTTCCGACGGGGGACATCCTGCGTTGCCTGCTACCGCTGGTGCGCGCCGACGGCGGCAACGATGAGAAGCGACGCAGTCTCCTCGAGCTGCGCGGTCGGGAGCGCTTTGAAACTATGGACCTGCACCTCCCGTTCGCCTTGCCCGCCGTGGGCCAGGAAGCAAGCTTCCTGCTGGATGGCACCGGGATTGTCCGTGCGACTCTGATGACCGCGGAGGAGCGCACGGCCGCGCGCTCCTCGCCGACCAAGCGGGACGGGGCACCCTGGGCGTTCCAGATCGATTCGGATGGGCTGGCCGTGCTGACCATGTCGAGCTGGGCCATGTACAAGGAGGACTTCAGCTGGGAAAAATGGCTGGCGGAACGCCTGGACGCTCTATCGTCCGAGAAGGCCCGAGCGCTCGTTATCGACATCCGCGGCAATGAGGGTGGGTTGCAGTGCGGCGCTCCCATTCTGGCCCGCATCGTACAGGCCGAGATCCCCACATCCGATGATCAGCGCCGCGTTCGCTACCGCCGTGTGCCCGACCACCTTCGCCCGTACCTGAACACCTGGGACCCGACCTTTTACGATTGGGCGGACGCGTTGAGTGGGCCGGATGCCGAAGGCTTCTACAAGGCAAAGCCTGGCCAGTTCGCGTCCGAACCGATACGCCCGTCGGGCTTACCCTTCCGTCGCCCGGTGGTCGTCCTGTGCGATGCCGCCAACAGCTCGGCGACGTTCGACTTCGCCCGTCTGGCGCGGCAGGTCGGAGCCAAGCTGGTCGGATCGCCCACGGGCGGCAATCAGCGGGGTATCAACGCCTCGGCGTTCTTCTTCGTCCGCCTTCCGGCTTCCGGCTTGGAGGTAGACCTCCCGCTGGTCGCAACGTTCTCCGGCGGTGATCAGCCCAACGCGGGCGTTCAGCCCGACGTGGTGGTTCCCCTAACTCGGACGGACCTCACTTCTCCGCATGATCGCGTCCTGGAGGTAGCACGACGTACAGCTTTGGCGTGACGCCCGCGTTGCGGACACCTCGCGCAAAGTGCACCTGTGCGGTCGGCCGCGTGACGACGTTCACGGAGACCCAGTCTCGGACGTTCAGCTCTGCTCAGGCGTCACTCAGAAATGGACGTCCGTTCAGCTTCCAGGCTGAACGCTTCAAGGTTGCTGCTGGCGGGCTGATTACGGGCGCCAGGCAAACTCTCCGAGCACGTCTGCCGATAGCTGCGGTTCAGCGCGAGATCGTTACCCGTCTAAGATTGGTATGCCGGTGCTCTTGCGAAATCCTCATGACGGAACGGCCGATCTCGGAACATGTACGGGTAATAGAACTCGCGCAGCCGCCGGTGAAAGGCACGGACGCGATCTTGGTAGACGAGTTGCGCTCGCAGATCGGTGTCGGCGAGACGGGCGAGTAGAAGCTGCGCACCTACAGGTGGCAGCAGCCAGCCGACGGCCGCAGTGGCGCGGTCCCGGTCCAGTAGACGCTGGCGGTACTCCGCAACTTGTGGAGCAACCGCTTCGTCGCCAACCTGATGGAAGGCGAAGTACCACTTCCAGTGAAACTCTGGACCCAACGGCGCCGTGTCCGCCCATTGCGGGTGCGAGGCGAAGAAGCGGCGCATCGTCTTTTCCTTGGGGATGTCCCAGGCGCGGTGGACCTGCTCGCGCTGCGCCAGCGTCAGCTCGACGCCCTGCCGCACCGGTATGGCGTTGCTGATCGCCACCTGAGCGATCGCGGGCAGCACCAGCGTCAGCACCAGCCACGTTGCGGCAAGCGTCGCCGCGTTGGCGACCGAGCCCCGCCCCATGCGACCGACCAGTGCGGTCAGTCCGATCCAGAAACCAAGGTAGAGCGCTGCCAGCACGACCGCTGCCGTGATCGCGAGCAGGCCCGCGCCGGAGAGCAGGGCACCGGCGACAAACGGCACGCTCAGTGCCGCCCACAGCAGCAGGAACCGCAGCACTCCGCGACGGAGCCACAGTGCGCGAGTGTCGCCGGCGGTCGATGCCAGCACGCGCCAACGTCCGGCCTCGCGCTCACCCGACACAAGGTCGTGGAACAGCGCGATCACGAACAGCGGCGCGAGGTAGACGAGCACGAACGCCCAGTCGAAGCGCCCGGCAAGCGCCAGCTCCGGGTTGTACTGTTCGCCCTCGTAGAGCTGCGCCTCCAGCCCCAGCGCGCGCACGCGCAGGATGTAAGGCGCGACGTCACGGAAGCCGAGTGCCGCGAACGCTAGGTTCGACGGTGGGTCCCACGTCGCGTGGAAGGTGTAGTAGGCGGCGTCGCCGGGATCGGCGGTTGGCGCCGCCCACTTTACGATCGCGGCGACATCCTCAGCCTGCTGGGGCGCGATGCGGGCGATGACCGCACGCTGGCGCGCGACTTCCATCATTCCGCTGGCGACCGCCGCGCTGCCCAGGATCGCCAGCAGTGCGACGGCGATCATCACCAGCCTCGTGCGGGCAAGCAGCCGCCACTCGATCGACCACAGGCTCATGTGCGCGCTCCCGCGACGCGGCGGCTGGCGAGCATCACGCCGATGCCGAGGACCAGCGCCCATAGCGCGAGTGCGCCGACGCCGCCCAATGCGGAGCGCGCAAGCGTCGCAGGCTCAACGGCCCGGAAGGTGAAGGATGGCATGGCCGCGAAGTTCGCGGCGCTGACGCGGCTGCGGCGCTCGGCGGCGGTGTCGCTGCTCTTGGCGCCGTCATCGGCGGCACTAATGGCGTCCGCCTGCAGCTGGTTGAGCCGCTGCACGATCTCGTAGCGATACGCCTCCGCCTGCTCGAGGAAGCGCTGGTGACCCGCGAGGTCGGTGCCCGCCGCGGCCATCGACAGGCGGCGGATGAGGATCGCGGGGCTGAGCGCGCCTGCGGCATCGACGATGCCGCTCTGCGTCTGCTGGCTGGCGAAGCTCTGGTCCGCGTAACGGTCGAACAGCGACGACGTGAGCTTCTCGCCCTCGACCGCCACCAGCCCGCGGTAGTTGACCGGCAGGTCTTCGAAGCGCGTGACGCCATATCGTTTGAGCGTGCGCTGCTTGAACGCCGCGAAGAAGGGATCGTCGGGATTATGGCTGTCGCCGCTGGCACGCAGATCGCGCGCAATAGCGATGTCCGTCTCGAGCCGCGTAGGGATCGGGTGTGCCGCCACCGCCACGTCGGGAGCGATCCGGGGGAGTAGCACGACCGTCAGCGCCCAGATCGCCACCAGGGCGATCAGCGCATCGCGCGCGCGCGGAACGACGCTCGACACGATCACAATCGCAAGCGTCCACACGAGCAGGTAGAGGAGATAGCCCGCGCCGATAGCGAGAACGGGCTCCGCCATCCCCGGCCCGGTGGCGATCACCAGCAGCGTCAGCAGGGCCGGCACCGCGAGCACGCCCGCCACCGCCGCCAGGCCCAGCGCCTTACCCAGCACCAGCTGCCGCCCGGCGACACCCTGGGCCAGCATCTGCCGCAGTGTGCCGCGCTCACGCTCACGCGCGACGATGCCGTAGCCGAGGAAGATCAGCACCAGCGGCGCCAGCGTCTGCAGCACGAACGCGGGCGTGAGCTGGCCGAAGCGCACCAGCAGCGAAGACTGCCGGACATCGCCGAAGTTGGCGCTGTTCTGGCGATGCCCCTCGAGGAACATCGCGTTGCCGGTGAACGGATCGACACCCGGGTCGAACGCGGCGAGCGGCCCGAGTGGCCGGAACACGAAATGGCCATAGTGCACCACGCGGTGCGGGTGCCGGTCAGGCTGCCCCTTGAACCGCTCGTCGGCTTCCGCCTGATAGCGTGCGCGCAGCTCGGCGGCCGCGTTCGCCTGGGCGAAGCTGGTGATTGCCGCGATGAGTGCTAACAGCGCTAGCATTAGCGCGCCGGTCAGCGCGACGCGGTTACGGGCGAGGTGCCTCAGTTCGTCGCGGGCGATCGCGCCGACCACGCTCATGCCGCGAGCTCCCGCGCGAAGTGGCCGTGGAGCGCGCGTAGGTCATAGCGCTCCGGGCCGCTCGCCCGCTCCTCGCGCACGATGCGGCCGGCATCGAGCACGCCAACGCGGTCGGCGACGTCCACCGCCCCCAGCATGTCGTGGGTGACCATCAGGATTGCCACGCCGCGCGCGCGTAGGTCGCTCATCAGGCCGTTGAAGTCGGCGGTAGCGCGCGGGTCCAGCCCCGAGGTGGGCTCGTCGAGCAGCAGCACCGGCACCTCGCGCAGCGTCGCGATGGCGATCGCCACCTTCTGCCGCATGCCTTTCGAATAGCCGCCAAGCCGGCGGTCATGCGCCTCGCGCTGGAGCCCGGCGCGGTCGAGCGCCTGCTCGATGGCTGCAAGGTCGCGTGGCTGGCCGCCCAGCGTCAGGAAGTACTGCGCGTTCTCGATCGCGGTCAGGTGCTCGTACAGCGCGACGTTCTCGGGCACATAAGCGAGGCGGCGGCGCGCGCCGTCGGGATCGGCTGCGGGATCGATTCCCGCCACGCGCACGTCGCCGGCAGAGGGCGCGACGAAGCCCAAGAACGCGTTCAGCATCGTTGACTTGCCCGCGCCGTTGCCGCCGAGCAGCGCGTAGAGTTCACCCGCCCGGACGCAAAGGTCGACCCCGCCCAGCACCTCGTGGTCGCCGTACGCGACCTTCAACAATCGTGCTTCCAGACCGATCGCATTCGCCGCCACTGTCGCTACTCCCCTGAACAAGCCGGCTCCGTAGCTCAGCATGTGATGATGTATCAACCCCTTGACGCCCGCTTGATCGGCGGATACCGGGCTTCTGATACAGTGTATCATGCTTGGGGGCAGCGGCAGTGGTTGAAGGACTTGGATGGCGTGCAGCCGCGCGCCTGCTTGGCACCGCGGCGCTTGCGATCGGCTTAGCCACCCCGCCTGCATTCGCCCAAGCCAACGCCGCCGATCAGATGGCTGCTGAGAGCGATGCCGTGCAGTCTGGAGACGTCGTCGTCACCGGCTCCCGAACCGCGAGCGCGAGCGCGAGCATCAACGGATTGACCGTCGATCCGGTGCGCCTGCCGCAGAACGTGCGCCTACTCGACGATCAGCTCGTCGACCGCACCGGCTTCACCGATCTTTCGCAGCTGTTCGATCTTGCCGGCGGCCTCTCGCGCCAGAACAGCTTCGGCGGCGCGTGGGACGCTTATGCGATCCGCGGCTTTTCCGGCGACATCAACCAGGGTCCCGATCTGCTGGTGAACCGCTTTGTCTCCAATCGCGGCTTCAACGCGCGCCGCGACGTTGCGACGATCGAGAGCTTCCAGGTGCTGAAAGGTCCGGCATCGGCACTGTCGGGCAAGGGTGAGCCGGGCGGATCGATCAACATCGTCACCAAGGCGCCGCTCGAGCGCTTCCACGCGGGTGGCGAGCTCTCCTACGCGAGCTTCGACCAGTATCGCGGCGTCGCCGACGTCGGTGGGCCGGTCGGCGGCGGCCTCGGCGCGCGCGTCGTCGCGGTGTTCCAGGATGCCGGCTCGTTCCGCGACTTCAACTCGAGCGAGCGCCTGCTGTTCGCTCCGTCCATCGCCTGGAAGCCTGCCGACGGCCTGCGCCTCCTCTACCAATTCGAGTACAACAACGTCGAGTTCACCCACGACCGCGGGCTGGTGGCGGTCGGCGGCGACGGCAAGGCACTGCCGCGCTCCCGCTTCGTGGGCGAGCCGAACGATGGCCAAATCAGGCAGCGTAACGCGCAGCACCAGGGCACCGTCTATGCCGACCTGGCCCCCGGCGTCGCGCTCGAGGCGGGCGTGCAGTATCGCGACGGCAGTTTTCGCGGGCAGTCGACGCATAACGGCACGCTGGTCGGCACGCGGCTGCGCCGGCAGCTGCGCATCCATGACTATGACTGGCAGGACCTCTCGGGTCGCGTCGAGCTGAGCGCCAACGGCCGTTTTCTGGGGCTTGACCACCAGGCGCGGGTCGGCGCCGACGCCTTCAACTACGACCAGCGCCGCATCTTCTTCCGCTTCAATCCGACGGCGGCGGTGCCCTACGACATCGACATCTTCAATCCCGTGTACAGTCAGCCCAAGCCGGTTGCGACGCTCAACCAGGACCTGCTCGAGCAGCTCGAGGGCGAGTCGATCTACGCCCAGGACCTGATCGGGCTCGGCGACCGGCTGACGATCCTGCTCGGACTGCGACACGACTGGGTGCGTCAGAAGAACACCAACTTTCGCAACAACAGCGTGCAGGAACAGTCGCCGTCCCGCACCTCGCCCCGTGCGGGCGCGACCTTCCTGCTGACCGATGGCCTATCGGCCTATGCGAGCTGGGGCCGCTCGTTCCGCTATAATCAAGGCGCGGATGCAGCGGGCGGCGCTTTCCCGTCGGAGATCGGCGAGGCATCCGAAGGCGGGTTCAAGTACAAGC
>DASVUT010000196.1:0-3587 GCA_036386955.1 Sphingomonas sp.
CTCGGGCATGCTGAGCTTGACGATCGCGCCACGCGCATCCGGCCAGGCCCGCGTGGCTTCGGCATCATAGCGCGTCAGCAGCGGGCTCGATTCACGACGCACCAGGCTGGAAGGGGGCAGACGGGTCGCGCAAACAGTGCCGGTCTGACGGATGATCTCGGGCAGCGCGACCAGCGCGATCGCTTCCGCCTCGGACGCTGTGAGGCAGGGTTGCGCGGTGACCGGCGTCGCGAAGAGCAGCGCCGCCAGCGCCATGCAGGCCGCGATCCTCAACGCGAAGCCCCCGGCAGCCGGATCGTCGCGGTCGCCTGTGCGGCGATCCCTTCGCCGCGACCGGTAAAGCCCAGTCGCTCGGTCGTGGTCGCCTTCACGCTGACCCGATCGGTCGACAGCGTCAGAAGTTCCGCGATGCGGGCGCGGATCGCCTCACGGTGCGGGCCGATCTTGGGCTCCTCGCAGATCAGTGTCAGATCGACGAAGTCGATCCGCCCCCCACGGTCGGCAATCAGTGCCGCGGCATGGCGAAGGAACCTATCCGAGGACGCGCCCTTCCAGTGCGGATCGCTCGGCGGGAAATGCGTGCCGATATCGCCCGCCGCGATCGTACCCAGCAAAGCATCGGTCAGCGCGTGGAGCGCCACATCCGCATCCGAATGGCCCGACAGCCCGCGATCGTGCGGGACGAGGATGCCGCCCAGCCACAGTTCCTCGCCATCCTCCAGCCGGTGGACATCGAAACCCGTCGCGGTGCGCGTCTCCCACGCCAAACGCGCTTCGGCCTGCGCGATGTCATCGGGATGGGTGACCTTGTCGAGCATGGGATCGCCCTGCACCATCGCGACCGCGACGCCAAGTCGTCGCACCATCTGCGCGTCGTCGGTGGCCTCTTCATCGCGCCACGCAACGTGCGCGGCCAGGATCGTGGGGAGGGCGAAAGCTTGCGGCGTCTGCACCCGGAACAGGTCGGCGCGGTCGACGCGGTCTGCCATCAAGCCCCCATGCCCTCGCGCCAAGGTGTCGGCCACGGGGATGACCGGAACCGCGGCGTCGTGGTGATCCAATGCCGCTAGCAAGCGGTCGATGACCGCCGCCGTCAGGAATGGTCGCGCCGCGTCGTGCACCAACACGCGCTCGGCTCCCAGCGCCTGCGCCTGCGCGAGCCCGGCCGCGACCGACTGCTGGCGTGTCGCCCCGCCAGTGACACGGATCGTGCCAGGAACCGTTCGCGCCGCGACGTCTTTTTGGCCCGGCCCGATGGCTACGATCACCTGCTCTATCATAGGGTGGGCAAGCAGCGGCTCGACAGCGTGCGCCAGCATTGGCCGGCCGGCGAGCAGTGCATATTGCTTCGGCACCGTTCCCCCCATGCGGCTTCCGGTTCCGGCAGCGACGACGATGGCGATGGTGCGGAGCGAAGTCATGGCCGACCCCTAGCGAGGGCCGGCGGCGCTTGCCAGCGGACGCGGGGTAGCGTAGGCGCGTGCCTGATTTTTAGGCACTCGCGATGCGTAATCTAGCTCCCCTCCAGATCGGCCCGGTGCGGATCGATAGTCCCGTGATCCTGGCACCGATGACGGGCGTGACGGACCGCCCGTTCCGCACGCTCGTGCGGCGGTACGGATCGGGGCTGAATGTCACCGAGATGATCGCAAGCCAGGCCGCGATCCGTGAAACGCGCCAGTCGCTCCAGAAGCTGGACTGGGACCCTGTCGAAGAGCCAGTGTCGATGCAGCTCGTCGGCTGCACGCCGTATGAGATGGGCGAAGCTGCGCGCCTCGCGGCCGATCGCGGGGCGGCGATTATCGACATCAATATGGGCTGTCCGGTGCGCAAGGTCACCAATGGCGACGCCGGGTCGGCGTTGATGCGGGATCTGACACTGGCGGCTGCAATCGTGCGCGGTGTTAGCAAGGCCGTCGAGGTGCCGGTAACGCTCAAGATGCGCATGGGCTGGTGCCATGACAGCCTCAATGCGCCCGAACTGGCGCGCATCGCCGAGGACCTTGGCGTCAAGATGGTGACGGTGCACGGCCGCACCCGCAACCAGATGTACAAGGGCGAGGCGGACTGGCGTTTTGTCGCCAAGGTAAAGCAAGCGGTGTCGATCCCGGTCATCGTCAATGGCGACATTTGTTCAATCGACGACGCCGAGGCCGCGCTGGACCAGTCGGGTGCCGATGGCGTGATGATCGGGCGCGGCGCCTACGGCCGGCCATGGCTGCTCGGCCAGGTGATGGAGTGGTTCCGCACCGGGAGACGTATCCCGGACCCGAGCATCGACGAGCAATATCAAGCTCTGTCCGGGCATTACGAAGCAATGCTGGAGCATTACGGGAATGTCACAGGGGTCAACATGGCCCGCAAGCACATCGGCTGGTACACCAAGGGACTGACCGGATCGGCCGAGTTCCGCAACACGGTGAACCAGGAGCCTGATGCCACGCGCGTCAAGGCGATGCTGGCCGAATTCTACGCGCCCTGGCGTCAGCTTGCCGCCGCCTGAGTCCGCACCACGCGGACGACCGGGCTATGCCGAGCTGTTCGCCGCGCTTCCCGTGGCCGTCGTGATCGTCGACCCGGATGACCGGATCGCGCATGTCAATGCGCTGGCCGAGGAGCTGTTGAACCTGTCGGAACGGCTGATGCGGGGACAACCGCTCGGCGCGATCCTTCCTGCACCGGGAGCGGAGCGGAGCAGCGCGGGCCACGCCGTCGCGGTCTATGATACCGAGCTTCGCACCACGCACGGCACCACGATGACGGTCGACTTCGTCGAAGGAGGGTTGGCCGATCATCCGGGGTGGCGCGCGATCACCTTGCACAGCGCGGCGACCACGCGGCGTTACGGCCATTCGCCTGACCGCACCGGTGCGGCTCGGTCTGCCGTCGGGGCAGCGGCGATGCTGGCGCACGAGATTCGTAATCCCTTGTCGGGCATCCGCGGTGCCGCGCAACTGCTCGGGCCCGGCGAGTTGACGGCGCTGATCACGACCGAGGTGGACCGGATCGCCGCGCTGATCGACCGGATGCAGGAGTTCGGCGACACTCGCCCGCTGCCATTGACGGCGGAGAACATCTATCCGCTGCTGGGCCATGCGCGCAGCTTGGCGCAGGCGGGCTTCGCGCGCGGCGTGCTGATCCTGGAAGCGTTCGATCCGTCGCTGCCGCCGGCCCATGTCAACCGCGATGCCTTACTCCAGATCCTCATCAATCTCTTGAAGAATGCCAGTCATGCCACAGCATCGGTGCCAAAACCACGCATCACGCTGACAACGGCATACCGTCACGGCATGGCTGTGAGCGCAGCACCCGGGCGACCGCGACTGCCGCTGCCCATCGAGATTTGCGTCGTGGACAACGGCCCCGGTGCGCCGGTCGATATCGCCGAACATCTGTTCGACCCGTTCGTGTCCGGGCGCCCGGACGGGCAGGGATTGGGGCTTGCCCTGGTGGATAAGCTCGTCCGCGACATGGGCGGCATCGTCCAATATGCGCGCGAAGGTACCCCGCCGCTGACGGTGCTGCGACTGTTGCTGCCCAGGGCGCGCGCATGAGCCGGGTGTTGGTCGTTGATGACGACGCGGCCA
>DASVUT010000197.1:0-2503 GCA_036386955.1 Sphingomonas sp.
CGCTCCCCCGCTTGCGCAACCCACCGAAGGCAGCTTTCTTACCCGCGGGCGCGGGTGTCAACTCGGGTGAGCGAGCTTGGGTATGCAAACCCTGGCAACGAAGCGGTTTCCTTCCCGCCCGGCGATCAGCTTGGCGTCCTCGCCATAGACCGCCCGAAGCCGCCGCCGGACATTGGACAGGCCTACGCCGCCGCCATGCCGCCCGTCGCTGCCGCTGTCTTTTGCCGGAAGGTCGTTTGCGACGGTGATGCACAGGCCTTGTTCGTCGACGTCGGCGCTGATCGCCACTTCGACGGGCTGCATCGACTCGGCCACTCCATGCTTGATCGCGTTTTCGACCAGAGGCTGGACCAGGAAGCTCGGCACCAGCAGGTCGCAGGCGTCAGGTCCGCAATCGACGCTGATGTCGAGCCGGTTCCCGAAGCGGACGCTTTCGATGTCGAGATATTCTTCCGACAGCGCAAGCTCGTCCTCCAGCGGAATCAGCTGCCCCGGATCGGCATTCAGCGAGCTTCGAAGAAAGGTCGACAATTTGTCGGTCATCCGCTCCGCATCTTCGTTGCGGTGAGTGACGATAAGCGCGGAGATGGAGTTCAGAGCGTTGAACAGGAAGTGCGGATTGAGCTGGTAGCGAAGCGCAGTCAGCTGCGCCTGCTGGGCGGCCGATCGCGCCTGCGACAATTGCAATTCGTGTTTAAGCTCGGTGCGCCTCGCATAGCTCACCTGGAACAAGGCCATGTTGACCCCGAACACGAGCGTATAATTCAGCGCCGACGGGTAGGCGCGGGCAAAGCCATTCGGAAGATTCGCCCAAGCGCTCTCCAGATGGTGCGCGACAAGGGTCTGGTAGACGACGTCGAAGACGGTATTCGCCACGGCCGTAAGGATCACTGCGGCGATCAGGAGCGCGGTGCGCGGCCCAAGCGCCAGATGCGTAGTCCGCCTGAACACCGCGAACATCGGCATTGCGAACAGAATCGATATGAGAATGGTGAGCGCGTCCCAGAAGACGCTACCCCAACCCTCCCCGGCGTGTCGGGTGAGGATGAGCGGCATGAAGATGAGCAGCACGAACATCCACAAGGCGACGGTGATCGCAATCGCTTCGCGCCATGTCGTGAGCCCCTTGGCACCCGGCATATAGTGTCCGATCCCCCTGGCGATCCCGAACATCTCCTGCAGCAAAGCTGATGGCGTGTCACGGATCACCGTCAAGAATCGACTACCTTCCATGCTTCCAAACATGGAGCAGCCGGCGCAACCCGCCAGCGAAGCGTGACCAAGCTGCCGGTGCCCGCGACGAACCCGACATCTGTCGGGTGCTGATGCGCGGATGTGATGGTGAGCCCAGCTGGGTTCGAACCAGCGACCTACTGATTAAAAGTCAGTTGCTCTACCGACTGAGCTATGGGCCCGTTGGCGCGGCGTTAGGAGCGACGGCGGGAGCGGTCAACCTCGGGTCGCCTGCGGGGGTGCTTGGCAAGCCGTCGGCGGTCCTCTAGCCTTCCCTCAGAATCACGGCCGGGGGGTTATATGGAACAGGCAGCTTATTCGCAGCAGCGCGAAACCACGAATGCAATGGGCACCGCGGCGATGGTGCTCGGCATCATCGCCCTGGTGCTGTCGATCATTCCGATCATCGGCTTCGTTTCGTGGATCCTGGCGCCGCTCGCCATCATCTTCGGGATCATTGGCCTCAACCGTGCAGGGGCACCCAAGGGCGGCGCGATCGCCGGGCTTGCGACTGGCGGAGTGGCGCTGCTGATCTGCCTGGCGTGGGCGACCTTGTGGGGAGCGGCCTTGTCCGAGGCGCGGCGCAATGCCGAAATGATGAACGCCACCGCCAACTACCAGAGCGAATGAACGCTCGCGGCTAGCATGAGCGGGAGCGCCGGCGCGCAAGCTGGCGCACCGACCGGCAGGACGGCGGCACCCGCCATTGCGGGGCAATAGCAACGAGCGGGTCCATCACGAATCGCCGCTTCAACATCTGCGGGTGGGGAAGGGTGAGGCCGCGGCTTCGCCAGGGGCCCTGCGACCAGAGGATGATGTCCAAGTCGAGGACCCGCGGTCCCCAGCGGCGCCCGGGGCGGCGGCCGAAGCTCCGCTCGATCGCCTTGAGCTGGGCCAGAAGAGCGTCTGGGGCAAGATCCGTGGTCACCAGGACCGCTGCATTGGCAAAAGCGCGGCCAGCTGGGCCGAGGGCAGGGGTGGCGAGGATCGGCGACAAGGCTCCAATTTCGCCCAACTTCCCCAGCGCTGTTACCGCCGCGCGTAGATTGGCTGCAGGACTCCCATGCCGGCTGCTTCGGCGGTTCGAGCCGAGCGCGATTGCGTAGCTTGTCCTCCCCATTGCCAGCGCCCTAAACGCTTCGGGTGACCCTCGCCACCTCTCCCACGCCCGCAACGGAAGCGCCGCGCGATTGTCCCTTGTGCCCGCGCCTTGTCGCCTATCGCGAGGCGCTTCGGGCCGAATTTCCGGACTGGTGGAATGCGCCGGTGC
>DASVUT010000198.1:0-4644 GCA_036386955.1 Sphingomonas sp.
GGCCGACAGCCGCGAGCCGTCTGCCCAGCGAGCTCTCGGGCTGGACGGCGAGGATGAACAGGGCCGCGTATCCAGTCACCCCAATGAGCCGGAAAGGCTCGGAGGCGACGAACGACGCGAAGAAGACATCTCGCTGATCAAAGCCTCCGACTATGCTGTTGATGCCCAGAAGCAGGTAGGCCGGGATCGCGATACTCAAGCCGATCAGCGCCCACATCCGGTACTGTTGACGCGTCCAAGCGCCCGTCAGAAACCCTGAGCGATAGCCCGCCATGCCCAGAAGCATCGCCGCTAGCGTCTCCGGCCCCACGGACCTGAGGAACGCCAACGGACTATCGAGGTACCTCCAATTCCAAGCGATCCGATCCGACCAGCTCCCTCGATACGCGGCGAGCTGACCGTCGATCCAGTCCTTGGGGGGAACACCGAAGTACCAGGCGAAGTTGTTCCAGACCTCCACAGCCTGCGTCGTTCCCCGGCTAGCGCTGGTCATCATGGCCGAGAGCGCGTTCAGGTTGGTGTAGATGGCGAAGGCAAGCATAGTCAGGCTGGCAAAGAGGAGCTGCACAGCGGTCAGCCGAACGAACATGAGAGCGATGGCCCCCGCCAGCGCGTAGTGCGCCAGAATGTCCCCCCACCAGACCAAGTATCTGTGCGCCAACCCGATGCAGAGGAGCACCAGCATGCGGTTCAGATGAACTCGCACCGGACTTTCGCCAGCGGCCTTGGCGCGTTCGATAACCAGTAACATCGAAGCGCCGAAGAGAAGCGAGAATAAGCCACGCATTTTGCCCTCGATGAGGGTGAAGTTTGCCAGCCAGATGGCGATCTCCACAGGACCGTTCTCACCCCAAGCGAGCGGCGAGAAGTTCGCGGGCGTTGGCAAGGCAAAAGCTGGCATGTTGGCGAGCAGGATGCCCATCACCGCGATGCCGCGAAGGATGTCGAGCACCGCGATACGTGCGCCGGAGCTGGCTAGCGCCATCACGTAATCGCCTCGATGCCCAACACGCTTTAGCTACAGCTACTCTAGCAGCGTGGATATCTGCAATGGGTCCGATGGCCGATGACGATAGTCACTGCACACCTGAGTTGCGCATTGGCGTTGATGCGGCGCTCGCCCGGTGCAGCGCCATGACGCGCTTGACCTGCGCGGGGCTACACGGCGTCAGCTCGGCCGTCTTGGCGATGCTCATGCCTGCTTCGCGAAGCGCCACAATACGGCGATGCTGCGCCTGATCTGCCTTGCGACCAGTGTACCGCCCTTCACGTTTCGCGATCACGATACCTTGGCGCTGCCGCTCGCGCCTGTCCTCATAGTCATCCCGCGCAGTCTGGAGCGCGACCCTCAAAAGCATTTCCTGCACTGCCTCGAGCACGATGCGCGCAACGCCCGCACTTCCGGCCACCAGTTCTGACAGGTCGATGATACCCGGCACCGCCAGACGCGCGCCCTTGCCCCTGATCGCCGCGACGAGGCGCTCGGCCTCGCCCAACGGCAAGCGGCTGATCCGGTCGATCTTCTCCGCCACGACCACCTCGCCCGGCTGGAGGTCATCGATCATGCGCAAAAGCTCGGGTCTGTCGGCGCGTGCGCCAGATGCCTTCTCGCGGTAGACCGCAGCGACGTAGTAGCCGGCCGCGCGAGCACCGGCGACGATCGCTTCCTGCCGCGCGAGATCCTGCTCGTCGGTGCTGACGCGCAGATAGACCCGCACCCCTCACCTCTCGCCCTTCGATGCTGTCGCGCATTTGGCCCCTTAGCTCATTCGGGTACACCCTCTTTGGCTGAGCGGGACCGACGTAGCCAAGAACACGCATGAGCGAGTTCAAGTAGCCTAGCTAACGATTCCGATGCTATTTGGCTCGTCCACACCGGTAACGTCGACCGTGCGGCTGAGCTCCGGCACGATGCGATAGACGGACGACCTCGCCACGCCGAGGCGCCGCGCGATGGCAGCAGGACCGAGCCTCTCTTCCTGATACAGACGCCTGACCTCGGCCGGGTCGATCGTCGCGGGCCGGCCCTTGTAGACACCCTTGGCTTTGGCGGCCGCGATACCCTCCATCTGCCGCTCGCGCCGTAAATTGGTCTCGAACTCGGCGAACACGCCCAGCATGTCCAGGAACGCCTTGCCCGCGGCCGTGCCCGTGTCGATCGGCTGCTCCGTCGCTTTGAGCGAAACCCCCCTTCCCTTCAGATCGTGGACGATGTCCTGCAGGTCCTTCATCGATCGCGCGAGCCGATCGATGCGGGTCACCACCAGCGTGTCGCCCTCGCGCAGGAACTCGAGAAGTAGGTCGAGCTCAGTCCGCCCTTCCCGCTTGGTGCCGGTCTTCTTCTCCGACCGGATCACCTGGCAGCCGGCCGCACGCAGCGCCTCCTGCTGGATCGAGAGGTCCTGATCGGTGGTCGACACCCGCGCATAGCCATATAGGGCCACTCTCGTTCCTAACTGTTCTGTATGGCTCTAGAGCAGCAGCTACTAACGTCCGATAAGTCGATAGACAATCCTAGTCGGACGCGAACGGCTGTCCCGGGTGGGTGTCCCGTTCAGGCATACCGTGAATGACGCTAGCTCAACCAGTCTCAGCTTGGAGGGTGGCGCCAACAAGCCGGTCTTGCATAGCGAGCAGGGGCCGGTAAGCGGCTGTACATGCCTTCAGTCGAATTATGGATCGCACCTGACCGACGGATACACATCGTCACTGCCATCTGCCTGCTAGTCGTCCTTTTGGCGGTAGCCCTTGTCTGGCCCGTCCTCGTTGAAGGTGCCGTGCAGAGCTTCGGTACGATCGGTTTATTCCTCACAGCATATGGCGTTTGACGTGACCCCCGGCTTTCATCCAGCCGGAACCAGAGACCGGCGGTTGTTGTGGTGCACGAGCGCACCCGAAGCAACGGCCTGGACGCGTCCAGGCCGTTGCTTCTCGATTTCGGCGGCGAAGGCCGCCGGGGTGGCGTATCCGAGTGAGGAGTGTGGCCGCTCGGTGTTGTAGTCGTCGGCCCAGGCTCGGATCACGGCGCGGGCGTGAGCGAGGCTGAGGAACAGTGTCTCGTTCAGCAGCTCATCGCGCATGCGGCCGTTGAAACTCTCGACATAGCCGTTCTGCATTGGCCTGCCCGGCGCGATGTAGTGCCACTCGACCTTCGCCTCGCCCGACCAGCTCAGCACTGCATTCGAGGTCAGCTCGGTGCCGTTATCGCTGACGATCATGCCCGGCCGGCCGCGCTCGGCGACCAGGTCGATCAGTTCGCGCACGACCCGCTTGCCGGAGATCGAGGTGTCCGCCACCGCCCGCAGGCATTCGCGCGTGACGTCGTCGACGATGTTCAGCACCCGGAAGCGCCGGCCGGTGGCGAGCTGGTCGTGAACGAAGTCCAGGCTCCAGCGCTGGGTGGGCAGCGCCAGCACCGGCCCAGGCGCCCGCGCGCCCACGGCGCGCCTTCTGCCTCGCCTGCGCCTGACCGTCAGGCCCTCCTCGCGGGTTGTGCCGCTGCGTCTTCTTGCGGTTGATGGTGACGCCGTCGCGCCGCAGCAGGATGTGCAGCCGCCGATAGCCGAACCGGCGACGCTGGCCCGCCAGCTCGCGCAGCCGCGCCCGCAGATCTTCGTCACCGTCACGACACGAGCGGTAGCGCATGCTTGTTCGGTCCGCCCCGATCACGGCGCAGGCGCGCCGCTCGCTCATCCCGAATCCATCCTGCAACCGCGCGACCGCCTCCCGCTTGGCAGCCGCGCTCACCACTTTTTTGCCAGCAGGTCTTTCAACCCCGCATTGTCGAGCATGGCGTCCGCCAGCAGCCGCTTGAGCTTGGCGTTCTCGTCCTCCAGCGCCCGCAGCCGCTTCGCCTCGGATACCTCCAGGCCGCCATACTTGGCCTTCCAGGCGTAGTAGGTCGCGCTCGACATGCCGTGCTTGCGGCACAGCTCCGTCACAACCGCGCCCGCCTCGGCCTCCTTCAGGATGCCGATGATCTGCTCTTCCGAAAACTGCTTCCGCTTCATTCCGTCCGTCCCTCTGATGGGCCGGACTCTAGTTCCAGGTGGATGAAGAAACCGGGGTCACGTCATTGCCGCCATAAGACTTCAGCTCATCAAGCTCATGATCGGCTCCGATATCGCGATGCGTCCGCAGTATATAGAGGCCGAGCGGACGTACTCGACCTTGGGTCATGTGTCGGTCTCGCTGGTCAGGATGGAAAGGTTCTCTCTCGATGAGCCGATCAATGCCGCGGCGAGGTCTCCCGAAAACGAGGGGTTGTCGGAGACGACGACCAGAACGCCCCGAGCAGCCGGTTGGCCCCCCTTCCCGCTTCCCGAAACGCTCCCTTGTTTCCGTCTCCGGGATCAGGCTCAGTCCTGTCGCCTTTTCGGAGAAGCCCCTTTGCTCGTCCGCTACACGCGAATGTCCACCAGGGATCAGTTCCCTGCCCTGCAAATCGAGGCGTTGCGGCAAGCCGGGTGCGAGAAGGTGTTTACCAAGAAGGCGTCCGGCGCGCAGCGCGATCGCGACGAGCTGAAAGCCGCGCTAGATTATATCCGCGCCGGCGACACGCTCGCGGTCTGGAAACTCGACCGGCTAGCGCGCTCCGTCCGGCAGCTCGTGGAAACTGCCGAAGATCTCGCCCACGTGTAACTG
>DASVUT010000199.1:0-4385 GCA_036386955.1 Sphingomonas sp.
TGTTCGAGCGCCGCGGCCGGCAATTGCTGCTGACGGAGGCGGGGCGGATCGTGCTCGACCATGCTGATGCGATCTTTGCGACGGGTGACGATCTGGTCGGCACGCTGCGCCGCACCGGCGTGGCGCGCCGCGCGATCCGCATCGGGGCGCTGGCGACGCTGTCGCGCAACTTCCAGATCGATTTCCTGCGCCCGGTCCTGGGGCGCGGCGATGTCGAGGTCGTGCTGCGCTCGGGCAGCCTTGCCGAGCTTCTGGCGGGCCTGCGCAGCCATGCCATCGATGTCGTGCTGACCAACCAGGCACCACCCGCCGACGCCCTGTCGCCGTTCGTCACGCACCGGATCTCGGACCAGCCGGTCAGCCTGGTGGGGCGTCCCGATCAGGTGGTGACGGGCACGGGGCTTGCCGGCTGGATTGCCGAGCGGCCGCTGATCCTGCCGACGCTGGGCAGCAGCGTGCGTGCCGACTTCGACGCACTGCTCGACCGATTGGCCCTGCGCCCCCAGATCGCGGCCGAGGTCGATGACATGGCGATGATGCGCCTGCTCGCCCGCGAAGGTGCTGGGCTCGCGGTCCTGCCCCCGATCGTGGTCAAGGACGAACTCGCCGCCGGCACGCTGATCGAGCTCGACCGCTTGCCGGGCATCACCGAACAATTCCTCGCCGTTACGGCGAAGCGCCGCTTTCCCAACCCCCTGGTCGCGGCGCTGATGGAGGAAGGGCGCGGGAACGTGACGGGATAACGGGCATCGCGTGCCGCCCCCCGACGATCCGCCGCGAATTTCAGCTCAAACGCATGCAGATAGTCGGTGCGGGAGCGGGCGGTGACGTGGTACGGCGTCGCGCGATGACCACGCCCATCCGTACCGCGCACGCACGCCCTCGCACCGCCCGGCGGCTCCTTCGATGCTGCGTGCTGGCAAGCTGCCTCCTGCCCACCGCGATCAGCGCGCAAGACGTGCCGCCGCCGGTGCCGCTGCCCGCGCCGCTGCAGGTGCCCCCGCCCCCGCCCCCAGTCGTGTTGCCGCAGCTCACCCCCGCGCAGGCCGCGACCCTCGCCACGCTGATCGCGCGCGACGCCGTGGCGCAGGGCCTCAGCGACGCAGCCCCTGTCCTGCCGCAGGATCCGCAAGCCCTGGTCCGCGCCGCGCTCGACCATGCCCGCGCGGTGCATGCCGGCCGCCTGGACGAGGCGGATTTCCAGCGCGACTGGGCGATGCGGCCGGTGGCGTTCGATCCGCTGCCGGGCTTTCGCGATGCGGTCGCGCGCGATCGGCTGGCCGCCTGGATCGCCTCGCTGCCGCCGCCCTATGCGGGCTATGACGCGCTCGCGGCCGGCCTCGCCCGCTACCGCGCGATCGCGGATGCGGGCGGATGGGCGGCGCTGGCGGGCGGCCCCGACCTGACCTTCGGCGCGACCGGACCGCGCGTCGCGGCGCTCCGCGCGCGCCTAGCGCTCGAGGACCCGGAGGTAACGGGGACCGGCGACCGCTTCGACGCCGCGCTTGTCCAGGCCGTGCGCCGCGCCCAGCGCCGCTACGGCCTCAACCCCGCAGGCGTCGTCGGCGCGCAGACGATCGCCGCGCTCAACGTCCCCGCGACAGCGCGCATCCGCCAGATCAAGGCGAATATGGAGCGGTGGCGCTGGTTGCCGCCGGAGCTTGAGAAGAACCGCGTCCAGGTCAACATCGCCGCCGCCGTGCTGACCCTGTTCGACGGCGACGCGCCCGTCATGTCGATGAAGGCGGTAACCGGCCGGCCCGGCGACGAGACGCCGATGCTCGTCTCCAGCATCCACTCGATCGTCCTGAACCCGCCCTGGAACGTGCCCACCGGGATCGCCGACCGCGAGCTATGGCCCAAGGAAAAGGCGAGCCCCGGCTATCTCAAGCGCAACGGCTTTCGCGTCATCGACACCGGCGATGGCGGCAAGCGCCTCCAGCAGGCGTCGGAGCGTAGCGCATTGGGCAAGTTCAAGTTCGACTTCGCCAATCCGTTCTCCGTCTATCTGCACGACACCCCGGCGCAGTCCGGCTTCGCCCGCTTCGACCGGCTTGCCAGCCATGGCTGCGTCCGGCTGGAAAAGCCCGCCGAACTCGCCCGCCAGCTGATGCGCGGCACGCCGGAATGGCCGGCACCCACGATCGACGCGACGGTGGCGGCCGGCAAGACCGTGCGCGCCAAGCTCGCCGATCCGGTGGCGGTGTACCTGCTCTACTGGACGGCCTTTGCCAGCCCGACCGGGCAGGTGGGCTTTCGCGACGATCCTTATCGCTGGGACGGGACGCTCGCGGGCAAGATCGAAGCACGGTCGGCGCGCGCCGCGCTGGCCGCGCGCTGAGGAGACGGAACCATGACGAACAAGCAGCTTTTCGCCCTCGCCGCCGCGCTGTCGGCCGCCAGCCTTACCGGATGTTCGGGATCGGCGGACGAACCCGCGCCGGTCGAGAATGCAGCGACCACCGCGGAGTCCCTGCCTCAGGAGGAGCCTGCGCCCGTGTCGAGCCCCACGCCGGTCGCCACCGAGGCCGCGACGGTGAACGCGTCCGCCGAAGTGCCACCCGAAGAGGCTCCCGCCCCCGACGAACAGATGATGGACGACGCCGCCGCCACCGGCATGACCGCCCGCTCCACGCGCGACGAGGGCGCGACGCAGGATACGACGCCGACCGAACCAGCCGAGCGGAAGTAAACGCCCCCACGCGTGACACCGCGTTCACTTGCGGGCGCGAAGCAATCCGCGCACAACAGGCGGCGGGGGGACACCAGCATGAGCGCAGCAACAACGGTCGCGGCCATGGCGTTCAAGGCCAGGCGCGAGATCATCGACCATTTCATGGCCGCCGATGCGGTATCGGCGGACAAGGCAGTCGGCATCGATCCCGGCCGACGCCTCCGCCGGCGTCAGTTCGCCCGTTTGGTCGACGCAGGCGTGGTGCGGGAGGCGGGATCGGATCGCTGGTATCTCGACGTGCCCACCTATGCCGCGCAGACGAACAAGCGCCGCCGCTTTCGCCTCGCCGGAATCGTGATGGCGGTCGCGGGTGCCGCCGCGGCGGGGCTGTTCGCCCACTGACACGTCCTTCACGCGGCGCTTACCATTGCCGCGCTAAGTCGGCGCGCGATGTCCCATGACCCCGATCCGGCCAAGGCCAAACGCGCCGATCCGCGCCCAGCGTCCGCCGTCAGCCATGGCGCGGGGCTGGCCGGGCTCGCGGGCGTCGTCGCCTGGATCTCGGTCGCGCGGCATTACGGGATGGATGGGCCCTACGCGGCGCTGGTGAACCTGCTCGCCTGCGCGCTGCCGATGATCGGGTGGTCGCTGTTCGTCGACCGCGTTCACCGTAACTCGACGACCGGGATCGACTGGAATCACCCAAAGCCCTGGCGCGAGACGCTCGACATCAGCCTGGTCAAACTCGCCGGGCTATGGACGACCTGGATCGCGATCGCGGCCCTCTATGCCACCGCGCGTTTTTATTGGCAGGGCGGCTATGCGTTCGCGATGTGGTGCATCGGCACCGCGGCCCCGGCCCTGTTCATCCTCTCCGTCCCCTACGTCCTGTGGCTCGATCGCCGGCTGGAGGCCCCGCGCGACGGCGCCTGGCATCTGGGCGCATGGCTGACCGGACAGCCCGGCGTCGACACCGATGCGATCCACGCCCACCTGCGCGCCTGGGCGGTGAAGGCGTTCTTCCTCGCCTTCATGCTCGCCATCGTGCCGCCGGGCTTCGGCGCGTTCGTGCGCACCGACTGGGCTCAGGCGGTCGCCAGCCCGCAAGGTTTCAGCATCTGGCTGATCGACTTCATGTTCACGGTCGACGTGGCGTTCGCCTGCGTCGGCTATATCCTGACCCTGCGCCCGCTCGACAGCCATATCCGCAGCGCCAACCCGCATGCGCAGGCGTGGATGGCGGCGCTCATCTGCTACCCGCCGTTCATCCTGATGAACCCGGGCGGCCCGCTCGATTATCACCCCGGCACCGCCGACTGGACGACGTGGCTTGCCGGTCACCCCTGGCTGCTGGCGATCTGGGGCGCGGTGCTGGTCGGGCTGACCGCCATCTATGCCTGGGCGACGGTGGCATTCGGCCCGCGCTTTTCGAACCTGACGCACCGCGGCATCCTGACCCATGGCCCCTATGCCTGGTCGCGGCACCCGGCCTATCTGACCAAGAACCTGTACTGGTGGCTCGCGACCATCCCGCTGCTCAGCACCGCCAGCCTGGTCGACGCCGCCCGCGCCACCGCGCTGCTCGCGATCGTCAGCGGCGTCTATTACTGGCGCGCGCTGACCGAGGAACGCCACCTGGGCGAAGACCCGGCCTACCAGGCCTATTCCGACTGGATGACGCGCCACGGCCCCGTCCCGCGCGTCTTCGCGT
>DASVUT010000200.1:0-9311 GCA_036386955.1 Sphingomonas sp.
GCCGCAACCCGCGCCCGCTCGCCCCACAGCCAATCGGCCACTCCGGTCAGATCGGCGTCGGCCTCCGCCACCGCACCCGCCGCCCGCGCGATCGCCGGCGCGTCGAGCCATTCGTTCGCGTCGATCAGCAGCCGGAACCGCGTGCGATCATGGCGCGGGTCGGCATTGGCGGGATCGTCCACGAACGGCACCTCGCCCCGCCGGACGATCGCGCGCAACTCGGCGCGGCGCCAGTCGAGCAGCGGGCGGACGACCGACACGCCCTCGATCACGACCGCAGGCCGCACGCCCGCCAGCCCGGCGACCCCGCTGCCCCGTGCGGCCCGCATCAGGAACGTCTCGGCCTGATCCTCGACGTGGTGCGCGGTCGCGACCGCCACCGCCCCCACGCCACGCGCATGGTCGGCGAGCAGGCGATAGCGAGCCGCGCGCGCCTGCGCCTGAAGGCTCGATCCCGAAGGCGGAGAGCCGGGCGAAAGCGTCGCGTGCGGCAGCCCGACCGCGGCGCAATGCCGTGCGACCATCTCGGCTTCCGCCGCCGCTTCAGCCCGCAACCGGTGATCGATCGTCGCCACCGCGAATTCGCCCCCGCCCGCAGCCGCGAGCGTCAGCATCGCCATGCTATCGGGCCCCCCGGACACCGCCAGCAGGACGCGGCCGGGCCTTGGCAGGAGGCGGCCGAGGTCCGCGGAAAACCGCGCCGCCTGGTCGGCCAGATCGGATGAAGGGCGAGCGGGCGCTATTTGCACTTCGCCGTGGCGCGCCCTTGCGCCAATTGTCCCTGCATCGCGGTGGACAGCTTGGCCCCGTACACATCCGACAGCTCGCCATAGACCTTGCACGCGTCGGCGGCCTTGTTCAGCTTCACCAGCGCCTGCCCCAGGTACAACAGGCTGTCGGGCGCACGCTCGCCGTCGGGCATCTTCTTGTAATTCTCATAGAATGCCATCGACGCCAGGCTCGGCTTGCCGTCGTCCAGATAGGCGCGGCCGAGCAGGTTCTGCGCATAGCTCGCGCGGCGGCTCTTGGGATGTTCGGCGACGACCTTCTTCAACTGCGCCTGCGCGTCGGTGTACCGTTTGGCCTGCCACAAGCGATAGCCGTACAGATAGGCGTCCTCCGCCGCGTCCCCGGTCGCGGGGCGCTCCACCGCGGGCGCGTCCGCCGGCTCCGCCGCCACGACCGGGCGCGCCAGGGTCGTCGCCGGGCGAGCGGCGGGACGCGGTGCGGGGGTCGCCAGCGGCGGCGACGCCTCGCCCGTCGCGATCGGTTCGGGCCCGCTTTCCAGCGCCTTCAGCCGTGCATCGGTGGCGCGGCGATAGCTGTCGAATTGTTCCTGCAACTGGCGGTTGCGCTGTTGCCCCTGTTCGATCTGCCCCGTCAGCGTCGCGACCTCGCGCTCGATCGAGGCAACCCGCTGCGACAGGTCGGCGACCGCGCTGGTCGCCGGGGTTCCGGGCGAGGTCGTCGTTGCCGCAGGGCCCGTGATCTCGGGCTGCAGGTAGCTGCCCGCGCCGCCGGGAAACACCTTGCGCTGCACCGCGCGCATTTCGCTTTCCAGCTTGCCGACGCGAGTCTCGACATTGGTCTGCGCGCCCGCGCCGCCCGCCATGACCACCGCGGCCAAGGACGCCGCCATCACCCTACGCATACCAAGACCCCACCCCTGTCCATCACGCCACGGACATTAACCGTAATCCTGCGCTTTTCCAGCCTCAGCGCGCCGACTGCCGCGCCGATTCCAGGTTCGCGCGCTGCGTCTCCGTCAGCGGCGCACGGGCGCGCTGCGGTGTCGCCCGGCGTGCAGGCCGATCGGCCGCGGCGGCCGGCGTCGTCGGCGCGGGTGCCGCCGCACGCGCAGCGATCGCCGCACCATCGACGGCGATGTCCTTGATCGCGCGGCTGCCATCGCCCAGCGGCGGGACGGCCGATCCGTTGAGCGTGATCTTGAGCTGATCGGGCCGCCCGACATTGATCATCGGCCGGTCCGCGTTGGCGGGCACTTCGAACCGTTCGCCCGGCCGCATCGTGCCCAGATACAGCGTCTGGTCCGCCGCATCATAGACCCGCATCCACACCTCGTCGGTCGCGGTCAGCACCACCTGCCCGCCCGTCGGTGCCGCGGGTGTAGGGGCCGGAGCGGGAACCACCTGCTCGGCGACAGGTGCCGCGTCGGGCACCGCCGTCGATCCGCCGCGCCGCAACAGGTCGGTCCCGAACCACAATCCCGCGACCACCACCAGGATCAGCGCCAGCGCCAATGCCGCCAGGGCCAGCCCGCGCGACGGCACCCGTGCGGGATCGGACGTGACATAGGGCTGATATTCGGGAACGCGGTGGCCGATCCGGTCGACCTCTTCGCGCACGGCGCGCGCGATCTCGACCTCGCTCAGCCCCACCGCGCGCGCATAAGCCTTGGCGAAACCCGTAGCATAGGTGTGCGACGGCAGCCCCGCGTAATTCGACGCCTCGATCGCGGCCAGATGGCGGAGCGGCACCCGCGTCCGCGTCGCAACCTCGTCCAGCGACAACCCTTTCGCTTCTCGGGCGACGCGCAACCGGTCGCCGGCGCGCTCGATTGCGGGGGATGCCTGGCCGAGCTCGTCCATTACGTTCTCCGGAGTGTGACGCCGGTTTGCCCACGCGCTCGCAATCTAACCAATGTCAATCAGAGCGGGATGCCGCTGTCAACGCGACGGCGGGCTCACGCAATCTCCACGTCGCGCGCCTGCGCCCATTCGACGAGAAGCGCGCGCAGATCGCGCGGCGGGCGCGCCAGCATCGCCGCCAGGTCGGTCACCAGCGCGCCGTGATCGAGCGATCGGATCATCGCCTTGACCGGCCCCACGGCGGCGGGCGTGATCGACAACCGGTCGATTCCCAATCCGATCAAGGCCATGGCCTCCAGCGGGCGCCCGCCCATCTCCCCGCATACCGCCACCGGCACGCCGGCCGCGCGCGCCGGTGCCACCACGCGCGCCAAGAAGCGCAGGATCGACGGGCTCAACCAGTCATACCGCTCGGCGAGCTTGGGATTGGCGCGGTCGGCGGCGAACAGGAACTGGGTCAGATCGTTGGTGCCGATCGACAGAAAATCGACGGACGGCAGCAGGATGTCGAGCTGTTCGGCCAGCGCCGGCACCTCCAGCATCGCGCCATAGCGGATGTCGGAGGGCAGCTTGCGCCCGCGCGACGCGATCCACGCGCGCTGCGCCTCGAACAGCGCCTTGGCCTCGTCGAACTCCCATGGCTCGCTGACCATGGGGAACATGACGTTCAGCGTCCGCCCCGCCGCCGCCTCCAGCAGCGCGCGCGCCTGCGCCTTCATCAGCCCGTTGCGCTCCAGCGCCAGCCGCAGCGCACGCCACCCCATCGCCGGGTTCTCTTCGGCATGCGGCCCCATGTCGAGATAGGGCAGCGCCTTGTCGCCGCCGATATCGACCGTGCGGAACACCACCGGCCGCGCGCCGGCGGCGTCCAGCACGTCGCGGTACAGCCTTTGCTGGCGCTCGCGCTGCGGCAGGGTCGCCGAGATCAGGAACTGGAATTCGGTGCGGAACAGCCCGATCCCGTCCGCACCCGTCACGTCCAGCCCCACGACATCGTCGCGAAGGCCCGCATTGATCATCACCGTTACCCGGTGACCGTCCTTGGTCATGGGTGGCAGATCGCGCAGCGCCGCATAGCCCGCGCGTCGTTTCTGGCGCAGCGCGACGCGCGACTCAAACGCCTGCTCCATCGCCGTATTGGGGCGGACCAGCACCTGCCCCTCGATCCCGTCGAGCAGCAACAGGTCGCCGTCCGCGATCAGCCGCTTTACATCATGTACCCGGCCCAGCACCGGCACTCCCATCGCGCGTGCGACGATGGTGACATGCGCGGTCAGCGATCCTTCCTCCAGGATCACGCCCTTCAGCCGACGCTTGTCATATTCCAGCAGCTCGGCCGGCCCCAGATTGCGCGCGAGCAGGATCGTGTCCTGGCGCAAGCCCATCTGCGCCGCCGTCCCCATCTGACCCGACACGATCCGCAGCAACCGGTTGGACAGGTCCTCCAGATCGTGCATCCGGTCGGCGAGCAGCGGATCGTCGATCTGGCGCATCCGTTGTCGCTGGCGCTGCTGCACCCGCTCGATCGCGGCTTCGGCCGTCAGCCCGGAATCGATTGCCTCGTTGATGCGCCGTGCCCAGCCTTCGTCGTAAGCGAACATCTTGTAGGTTTCGATGATCTCGACATGCTCGCCCGCGACGCCGAACTCGGCCTCGCGCGCCATCCGGTCGATCTGTTCGCGCATCTTGCCGAACGCGGCATAGACGCGCGCGCGCTCGGCCTCGGTGTCCTCGGCCACCGTATGCTCGATCGTGACGCGCGGCTGATGGAACACCGCGAACCCCACACCCATGCCCTCGACCAGCTTCTGCCCCGTCAGCCGGATCGTCGCGGTCGGCTGGGGACGCCCGGCGCCCGGCCCCGTGGTATCGACCAGCCCGGCATTGGCGATCAGTTCGGACAAGACCATCGCGACCGTCTGCAGCGCCTCGATCTCGACATCGGCATAGCGCCTGGGATCCGCGTGCTGCACCGCCAGCACCCCCACCGCGCGCTCGCGCCGGATGATCGGCACCCCGGCAAAGCTGTGGAACCGCTCCTCGCCTGTTTCGGGCTTGTAGGCGAAATCGGGATGCGCTGTCGCTTCGTCCAGGTTCAGAACCTCACCCGCTTCGGCGATCGTGCCGACCAGCCCTTCGCCCAGCGCCAGCTTGGTGACATGCACCGCCGCCTCGTCCAGCCCGCGCGTCGCGAACAGCTCCAGCACGCCATCGCGCAGCAGATAGATCGAACACACCTCGCTCTCGATCGCCTCGCCGATGATCTGGACGACCTGGTTCAGCTTCGCCTGCGCCGGGCTACGCGCCGCCATCACGTCGTGCAGACGCACCAGGATTTCGCGGGCGGAGGCGGCGGCCGACAGAGGCATGCGTGATGGGGTAGCAGGTGAACGCCGCGCCCGTCACGCGCGAATGCAGCGGCGTTATTGTGGGCAGGGAAGATGCGTGCGCACCCAGCGCATCGGTGGATCGCGCCATGTGCTAACCGGACACCGCCGATAGTCGCGCGCGGTCATGACTTCTGAGACGACGATGTGACCGACCACCCCCGATGGAAGAGTGATCAATGCGAAGATCAGCGCCGCTCCGAACAGGAATTCTTGAGCTTTGGAATGGGTCGGCTGCCTACGCCGACCCTTTATGGGCTTTGGAGCAGGCATCATCTCCATTGTAGCGAGTGCGAGAAAGGCGGACGCGAGCGGTATGAGTGCGATGTACTTTGGGCGAAGTTCAACAACCGAGTTTCCTGCGGCAGCGTCCTGCAAGGGTGGAACAAGCTCGATGTACGACCACCAGAGCGTTAGCAAACCCGAGGCAGCGAAGAGGAACACCGCCACGTAAAGCTTCAACTTCAGTTTGCGAACGGAAGCGTCGGTGCTTGCCGAGGTCTCGCCGGAGAGCTTCCGGCGAGACTGCCGCGTCGCCTGCCGATTATCACTCGCCTCGTCCAATTCGATCGTCCCAGACATACCTATCGATGACATACAGAGCGGACGAGAGTTTCGACAGCCGGCGCATTTTAAACGCTTGGTGCGCAAGATGCGCCTTCCAGTAAGGCGAACGCAGGCTCCAAATCGACTTGGCTTCCGTTTTCCGCCTGCGTATCGAAGCGTAGGCGAACAGCATTACCGGCGCATGCGCGCATCGCAACGAGCGTGACTTCCTCTCCGCCCGATCCCCCGGAATCCCGTCGGACTCCATAGCGGATTGCCTCCGCACCCGCGCCGCGTGCCTGGTTCAGCGATATCGCCGTGACCAGGTCGGCGGCACCGCCCAGCGTGATCGCCATCTCGTATATCCCTCGCCGCGACGCCGCATCGCGAGGGCGGAGCGCCAAGCCGCTGGAGATCGGCGACGCCGCAAGCTCGTCAGGCACACTCAAGGTCAGCCTTGTGCCCCCAACCGTTACCGATTCCGTTCGCATCGCATCTCCCTGCGCCTCACACGCGGTGAGCAGTATCGCGGACATGATCGCCTGTCGTGCCGCTCGAGCCTTGAGAAGCCGCCACCGCATCAGAACATGCCCGAGCTCTTGATGTCTCTATACGCTTCGTACACGAAATCCCCCAACCGGGCGAAAGTCGGTCGTCCCAGGGCCTTGACGTGTATTCAGAACCAAGCGCCTTGACGTTGTCGATGGGCCAAGCACTCGATGGACTGCCATACCGGGCGAAGTCGATCTTCGGGAACTTGGCGACGGTTTCCGGGAGGCTCCGTGCAGAGTGCCGCACGGCACTGTGCGCGGTAATCCGCAGGTAACGCGCCACCGCGAAGATGTTGAACTCTTCGGAAACGAGTAGCTCGGCGATCTGCTCGTGCGCCAAGCTCGCCCGCGAACCCAGCAAGAGATCGGCAAAAAGGTCGTGCCGACGAGCCGTCGAGATCACTACCTGACCAAGTCCGATCGACGTGTTTGCGCGTGAGATCGGGTTGACCGCTCCAGCATAGTCTTTGGCATCCTCGTTACGCGATTGATCGCGCTGCTCCGCCAGGATGAACGCCGCGACCAAGGCCGGCTCCAGTTGATGCCGCCGACCTGCCGCTATCACCACATCCGCGCGTGATGGCCGGCCCTGCCGATAGGAATAAGGAACAATGGAGTGGATCGGTCTCGCGAGCAGATGACGAGCTTGCTGCCGACGCTGAGCCGGCGACAGACCAGCAAGGTAGTCGGGCAAACTGCCGGGAATCGGGTTCGAGTAACGCGCGACCGTAACCGCATCCGCGCGCCAGAGCCGATATTGGTCCATCAGCGGAACGGTCACTTTGGTGCCCGGCACGCCTGTCGCGCCGGCACCACCGAACGGTGCCTGCGCCGCGGCCGAGCCGCTGGGCACCAGTTTGGGAAATAAACCGGGCGAGTAGCTGCGTGCAGCCAAAGTCGCTCCAAGTCCGCGATAGCTCTCGTGAAGATCGCAACTGATTCGAAACAAGAAGCGCACGCGTGGCGTCCACCCGGACCACTCTTCCACAGTCGCGCCTACCGCGCTGCCCGCGCCTGCCCCCAGTACCTCTGCTAACTCGATCAGTTCACCGTCACTGCCGCCACCCACGAAATTCTTCAACATCCGGTCGAGGTGACCGGCTTTCCTCAAGTCGCGAATGGTTCCGGGCATGTCGCGATCGGCTCTGAGCAGAGCCACAACTTGGCGTCTTTCCGCCTGGGATACAATCCAATCGTTCCAAGCGTACGACTGAAGCTGGATGATGTGGTCGCTAACGACCGTCATCGAAGATACCGCCAGGACACGGCCCCACCCTTTCAACGAACCGCCGTAGTGCTGTCAACCCGCGTCGAAAAGCCCACCTTCCGATCCCACCGGCGGGTTCAACCCGAGATGCTTCCACCCGCCCGCGTTCAGCATCCGACCCCGCGCCGTCCGCGCCACCAGCCCCAATTGGATCAGATACGGCTCGATCACCTCCTCGATCGTGTCGCGCGGTTCGGACAGCCCGGCGGCGAGCGTTTCCACCCCCACCGGCCCGCCGCGATACACGTCCGCGATCATCGTCAGGTACCGGCGGTCCATCGCATCCAGCCCCAGCCGATCGACCTCCAACCGGTCGAGCGCACGGTCGGCGATGCCAGCGTCCACCGTTTCGACGCCCGCCACATTGGCGAAATCGCGCACCCGGCGCAGCAGCCGTCCAGCGATGCGCGGCGTGCCGCGTGACCGTCGCGCGATCTCCACCGCGCCATCCGCCGACACGCCCAGTCCCAACAGCCGCGCCGCGCGCGACACCACGCGCGTCAGCTCCTCGACCGAATAGAATTGCAGCCGCACCGGGATGCCGAACCGGTCGCGAAGCGGTGTCGTCAACAGCCCCTGGCGCGTGGTCGCCCCCACCAGCGTGAAGCGTGGCAGGTCGATCCGCACCGACCGTGCCGAGGGCCCTTCCCCGATCATCAGGTCGAGCGCGCGGTCCTCCATCGCCGGATACAGCACCTCCTCGACGGCCGGCTGCAGCCGGTGGATCTCGTCGATGAACAGGACGTCGCCATCCTCCAAATTGGTCAGCAGCGCCGCCAGATCGCCCGATTTTGCGATCACCGGCCCCGATGTCGCGCGGAACCCCACCCCCATCTCGCGCGCGATGATCTGCGCGAGCGTGGTCTTGCCCAGCCCCGGCGGGCCGAAGAACAGCACATGGTCCAGCGCGTCGCCGCGCCCGCGCGCCGCCTGGATGAAGACGCGCAGATTCTCGCGCGCGGCCTGCTGCCCGACGAACTCGTCCAGGCTCTTGGGGCGCAGCGCGGCATCGACGTCCTCGGGGCGCTTGGCGGCGGCGAGCAGGCGATCGTCGGTCATGATCGCGGGGTTAGCCGCCACGGCTCCGGCGGTCGAGCGGAACGATGAACGCGCGTCCCTGCGGAACCAACACGCGTGGATTACCTATGTTAATCGGGTCATCGACAGCGGGGAACGGCGTTTCGGTCGGGCGGTTCAGCGACTCCCAACAGGAGATCACCCATGCCCAAGCGTTTCGCCGCGACCGAATCCGCCATCGAGAAAGGGTTGGAGACATCCACTCCCAAGGCCGGTGCCAAGCTGGTCCACGACTGGTCCACCGAGCTGGAGAATGTCGACATCCCGGGTGCCAAGGGCGTGCACGGCGACCTCGATCGCCTCGCCAAGGAGCTGGAGAAGGACGAACGCGATGCCGCCAAGGTCCAGAAGATCCTGGGCAAGCTAGGCCCCGCCACCGTGAAACTCGCCGATCGCTGCGACGATGAAAAGGTGGCCGAAAAGGTCCGCTCGCTCGGCGAAGCCTTGGTCGCCAACGGCGTCCACAGCGACGACTGATGCCCAAGGCCCGCGGCGGCGCCGTGCCGCCGCGGTCAGGCGGCCGCGCGGGGAGCCGTTCGAATCTGCGCAACCCCCGACAGCAGCGTTTCGGCATCACGGCGCTCGGCCAGGATCTCGGCTCGCATGTCCTCGACCAGCACCGTCAACGCCGCGCGATACCGGTCCCACTCCGTCGCCGCATCGGCCATGTTCCACGCCGTCACATGATCGACGAACCGCTGCACCGATTCGATGCACCGCGTCTTCATCCGCTCCGCCAACCGGCGCTGGTCCGGCGTGCCGCACGCGATCAGCGGATCAAACAATTCGCCATGCTTGAACAGCTGATACGCCCGGATCAGCCGCAACGCTTCCCAGCGCGCCCGCGCCAGCCGCACCAGCGCGTCGTCACTGG
>DASVUT010000201.1:0-1850 GCA_036386955.1 Sphingomonas sp.
GGGCATCGGCGGCGTCCTGGAACCGCTGCAGGCCGATCCGGTCATCATCGGCGACGGCGCGTTCATCGGCGCGCGATCGGAGGTCGCCGAGGGCGTGCGGGTTGGCGAGGGCGCGGTGCTGTCGATGGGTGTCTATCTGGGCGCGTCGACGCGGATCATCGACCGCGAAACGGGACAGATCTTCTACGGGGAGGTGCCTCCCTATGCGGTCGTGGTTCCCGGCTCCGCACCATCGGCCAGCGGAACGGGGCCGAACCTCTATTGCGCGGTCATCGTCAAGCGGGTGGACGCGCAGACACGCAGCAAGACGAGCATCAACGAGCTGCTGCGCGATTGATCGCGTTGGCGACAGGTCTTGGTATGGTGAGGCGCCCAAACTCCGCCGGTGATCTGGCGGCACTTTCCCCATGAATGGGGGAGGAGCGCATGTGCGCGAGCGTGGCGGCGGCATGATCGCGCGTGTCCTGACCGATATGGACGGCCGTCATGAAGCGAGCGGCGGTATCGGCCAGATCAAGCAGGAGTCGTCGACATCCTACACCGTCGGCCTGCCGCCGGAGGAGCGGACCGACCTGCATCATGGGGCGGCGTGGAAGACCGCGTTCGACCGCTTCATCCGCCGGGCACCGGTGTCGCCGCTCAATCGTCCGCGAACAATGCTGATCCGTCCCAAGGGTTTGTCGATGCAGCGTCAATATCCCCGAACCATTGCCGAGTTCGAGCGCCGGCAAATGGTCACGACGCGGTTGCGCGGAAGGTAGCGCGAATGTCGAAACTTATCGTTCTTGCATCCAGCATCGGTTTGGCATCGGCCGGATGTTCCGAACCGGACGTCGCAGCGCGTAGCCAGGTCGCGGCGCGCGCCACGCCGGCCAGCAAACCCGCAGCCCCCATCCGAGGAAAGACCATCGCCATGTCAGCGTCGAAGCCGTGCGGAAACAGCAACCTCGAACGATCTTTATGCATGGTGGAGCTGATGATCGACGACATCCGCAAGACGTATGACTGGCCGAGCGGCGGCGGTATCGGCGAGATCAAGCAGGAGTCGTCGACATCCTATACCATCAGCCTGCCGCAGGAAGAACGGGCGGACCTGTTCACCTATGAGTTCGCGGTATCCGACAAGGCCGTGTCCATCACCTCCAAAACTCCCAGCACGCAAAGCTACTGACGCCTTGCTCCCGTCACGCGCGCCGCATATCGCGCGGGGCAACAGGGAGAGATCGATGCCGACCGAAAAGACCAGCGCCAGCAATGTGCTCGACCGCGTGCTCGTGCTCGAAATGGTGCGCGTAACCGAGGCGGCGGCGATCGCGGCGTCGACGCTGACCGGTCGGGGCGACGAAAAGGCCGCCGATGCCGCCGCGGTGGAGGCGATGCGCGCCGCGCTCAACACGCTCGACATGGACGGCACCGTGGTGATCGGCGAGGGCGAGCGCGACGAGGCGCCCATGCTGTTCATCGGCGAAAAGGTCGGCACCGGCACAGGCCCCGCGATCGACATCGCGCTCGATCCGCTGGAAGGCACGACGATCTGCGCAAAAGCGGGGCCGAACAGCCTGGCGGTGCTGGCGATCGCCGAAAAGGGCGGGCTGCTGAACGCGCCCGACGTTTACATGGACAAGATCGCGGTCGGCCCCGGCTATCCCGACGGCGTGATCGACCTGGATCGTTCGCCGGCCGACAACGTCCGCGCGGTGGCGGCGGCCAAGGGGGTCGCGCCGGGCGAGATCATCGTGTGCGTGCTCGATCGTCCGCGCCACGAGGCCCTGATCGCCGAATTGCGGGGGCTGGGCTGCGGCATCATGCTGATCGGTGACGGCGATGTCGCGGGCGTGATCGCGACATCG
>DASVUT010000202.1:0-4118 GCA_036386955.1 Sphingomonas sp.
CCGATCCCAATCCTTGTACCGCGCGCGCGCCACGCGCAGCTCCACGCCCGCGATCGGCGGCATGTCGGGAAAGGGCAGGGCGAGCGGAGAGGCGGGGTGGGTCATCGGATCGCCTCTGCGGCATGCGTATCGGCGGGGCAATGGCGTAAGGTCCAAGGTCACACCCGTCCTCGCAGGCGAGCCGGTGGACGATACGCGCACGCTCCGCTACATCACCGTACAGCCATGCGCATTTTGCTGTTCCTGTCCGCGATCCTGGCGGCGCTGACCGGTGCCATCGGCCCTGCGCGTGCGGCGACCCTCGTGCATGCAAGCGCGTCCGCCACCCCGGCGGCAAGCCCGGCCGGGACGGCGATCACGACCGCCCAGTCCGCCGCGTGCTGCAAAGCTGCGACAGCCGGTGCCTTCGACCCCGATCCCGCGCCCCGCTGGACAGTCGCGCCCGCCACACCCTTGTGGATGCTGCGTCCGCGCGAATAGCGCGTTGATCCCTTCGCGGCCGTCCCCATTTTATCGTCATACCAGCGCAGCGGCCCCTGCCGCGCGTGTTCGTACAGGAATTCGCTCATGTTCGGTGGCTTTGCCAAGACCCTGTTCGGGTCGTCCAACGACCGTTACGTCAAGTCGCTCAACCCGCTCGTCGCCAAGATCGCCTCGTTCGAGCCGATGCTCCAGGCGATGGACGACGATGAACTCGCGCGGCAGACTGTCCGTTTCCGCGATCGGCTGGCCAAGGGCGAGAAGCTCGACGCGCTCCTGCCCGAAGCGTTCGCGACGGTGCGCGAGGCCGCGTCGCGTGTGCTCGGGCAGCGTCACTATGACGTGCAGATGGTCGGCGGCATCGTGCTCCACCGCGGCGAAATCGCCGAAATGCGCACCGGCGAGGGCAAGACGCTGGTCGCGACGCTCGCCGCTTATCTGAACGCTTTGCCCGGCGAGGGCGTGCACGTCGTCACCGTCAATGATTACCTCGCCGCGCGCGACGCCGGCTGGATGGGGCAGGTGTACAAGTTCCTGGGGCTGAGCGTCGGCGTCATCGTGCCGAACCTGACCGACGAACAGCGGCGCGAGGCGTATCACAGCGACATCACCTACGGCACGAACAACGAGTTCGGCTTCGACTACCTGCGCGACAACATGAAATACGACCGCGCATCCATGGTGCAGCGCCCGTTCGCCTACACGATCGTCGACGAGGTCGATTCTGTTCTGATCGACGAAGCGCGTACGCCGCTGATCATCTCAGGGCCAACCGATGACAAGTCCGAGCTCTACATCTCCGTCGACGCGATCGTGAAGCAGCTCAACCCGGATGATTACGAAAAGGATGAGAAGCAGAAATCGATCATCCTGACCGAGTCCGGGACCGAGCGGATCGAGCGATTGCTGGAGGATGCCGGTCTGCTCGAAGGCGCCAACCTCTACGACTTCGAGAACACCCAGGTCGTGCACCATGTGAACCAATCGCTGCGCGCCAACATGATGTTCAAATCCGACACGGATTACATCGTCAAGGATGGCAAGGTCATCATCATCGACGAGTTCACCGGGCGCATGATGGATGGCCGGCGCTGGTCCGATGGCCTCCACCAGGCGGTCGAGGCCAAGGAGGGCGTGCAGATCGAGCCCGAGAACCAGACGCTCGCCTCCATCACCTTCCAGAATTATTTCCGCATGTATCCCAAGATCGGCGGCATGACGGGCACCGCCGCAACCGAGGCGGCCGAATTCTACGACATCTACAAGATCAACGTTGTCACCATCCCGACCAACGTCCCCGTGCAACGAGTCGACGAGGAGGACGAGTTCTACAAGAACACGCAGGACAAGTTCCTGGCGATCGCCAAGCGCATCCGCGAACATGCCGCCAAGGGTCAGCCGGTGCTGGTCGGCACCGTGTCGATCGAAAAGTCCGAACTGCTCAGCGAGTTCCTGAACCAGGAGGGTGTCGATCACTCGGTCCTGAACGCACGCCATCACGAGATGGAGGCGCATATCGTCGCGCAGGCGGGCCGGCTGGGCGCGGTGACGATCGCCACCAACATGGCTGGCCGTGGCACCGACATTCAGCTCGGCGGTAACCTGGAGTTCCGCATCAACGACGAGCTTCGCACGCTGGAACCCGGGCCGCTGCGTGACGAGGCGATCGAGGCGATGAAGGCCGAGATCGCGGCCGAGAAGGCGGCCGTGCTCGCTGCGGGCGGTCTGTTCGTGCTCGGCACGGAGCGGCACGAAAGTCGCCGCATCGACAACCAGTTGCGCGGCCGTTCGGGGCGTCAGGGCGATCCCGGCCTGTCGCGCTTCTACCTGTCGCTCGACGACGATCTGCTGCGGATCTTTGGTCCCGACACGCTGTTCGCGCGCATGATGCGGTCGAACATCGAGGATGGCGAGGCGATCGGGTCCAAATGGCTGTCCAAGGCGATCGAGACCGCGCAGAAGAAGGTCGAGGCCCGCAACTATGACATCCGCAAACAGGTCGTCGAATATGATGACGTGATGAACGACCAGCGCAAGGTCATCTACGAACAGCGCAGCGACATCATGGACGCGGAAACGGTCGGCGACGTCGTCACCGACATGCGCACCGAAACCGTCAACGCGATCGTCGGCGATGCCTGCCCGCCCAATTCCTACCCCGAACAGTGGAACGTCGCGGGGATGAAGGAGCAACTGCGTGACGTGCTCGCCCTAGAGCCGCCGATCGACGCGTGGCTGGAGGAAGAGGCGATCGACCCCGAGATCGTCGAGGAACGCGTCCGCGAGGCGGCCGATGCGCTGGTCGCCGACAAGGCGGCCGAGCTGGAGCCCGACACGTGGGCTCAGATCGAAAAGTCGATCCTGCTCCAGAACCTGGATCATCATTGGAAGGAGCATCTGTCGACGCTCGATGCGCTGCGTCAGGTCGTCCACCTGCGGGCGTACGCGCAAAAGACCCCGATCAACGAGTACAAGCAGGAGGCTTTCAGCCTGTTCCAGCGCATGTTGGAGAACATCCGCGAGGACGTGACCAAGACGATCGCGCATGCGCAGTTCGCGCTTCAACCGCCACCGTCGCTGCCCGAGCTGCCCGACTTCATCACCAGCCATTTCGACCCGTTCACCGGCGAGGACGACAGCCGCGATTTCGACGGTGGCACTCGCGGCACGATCACATCGCAGCTCCCCCCGCTGCAGATCCCGCAGCCGCGCGAGGCGGATATCGGCGAGGACCCGGCGAACTGGGCCGGGCTGGTCAGCCGCAACGCGCCATGTCCATGTGGTTCGGGCAACAAGTACAAGCACTGCCACGGCGCGGTATAGGCTTGTCTCGTCATGCTGAACTTGTTTCAGCATCGATGGTTCACCACTGCGGCAATCATGCCGGCAAGGGCGTGATCACACCCGCTGCGCTCATCGTGTGCCGAGCTTGGCACCATGGATCCTGAAACACGTTCAGGATGACGGACGTCGGTAATCGCAAGTAAAAAGGCCGGGCTCCCCATCGGGAACCCGGCCTGCTTTCGTTGGAGCGCCGGAGCCTTACGAGCGGCGCGGAAGCACCACCGTCGGGCCGACCGTGTCGACGACCTTGCGCGCATCGAACGCGCGCAGATTGTCGCTCGGGATGGGCCCACGGCGCATCACGATCTCGGCCGTCGCTTCGAACCGGTCCACGGTCCGGACGTCGAAGTCGTTGAAACCGCCGCCCCAGCCGCCCCATGGTCCCCAGCCATAGCCGCCACCGAAGCCGCCAAAACCGCGGCCGTAATAGCGCCACGCGGGGCCCCAACCACGACCAAAGCCGCCCGGGCCGAAGCCGGGGCCAAAGCCGCCGAACCCGCCGAAACCGGGCGTGGTGTAGGTCCGGGTCTGCCGGTCGGTGTCACGCTCGGCGAGGACGAAATAGTCATAACCCTGCTGCAGCGTCAGTTCCGCGGCGCGCAGGAACAGGTAACGCTCCACCGTGTCGCGTTCAGTGACGCTGTTGCCGGCGAAGTTGACGAGGAAGCGATTCGGCTCGATCTGCCGTTCGCTGAACCCCGTGCGGTTGAATCCCCGGCCGGTTGCCGGGCGGTACGTCGTCTCGGTCGCGCATCCTGCGACCACCAGCGTGCTTGCGGCGATTGCTGCGAGCA
>DASVUT010000203.1:0-2305 GCA_036386955.1 Sphingomonas sp.
TCGACGCTCAAACGTGTGCTGTCACTTATTAATCGACACTTCGGGAACGCGGGTCGATACTCCGGGAACGATCCATCGATATACCGGGAACGCCTCTCTCGATATATCAGGAACGATCCGTCGATACTCCGGGAACGCAGCCCGCCCCCCGACTCGCGCATTTCTGACGGTTGTCGGCGTATCACGGGCTGCTTAACCTCCTAACTCAGAGTTGAACCTTCTAACCCAATGAGATTTTATCCTCGACTTAGTAGGATGGAAGCACGAGCACCCGTCGCACATTTTATACGATCAACCGCTTAAAACCATGTTATACGCCTCGTCGTGTATTGCGTCGTTATACGTTGCAGCGTATACTAGTTGCGGAGGACGGTATGACTCAGCTCGCGCGATCGGCGATCCAGATCGGCAACATCGTCAAGCGTCAACGCCGAGCTGCAGGACTGACGCAGAATGACCTGGCCGAGCGCCTTGGCGTGCGCCAAGCGACCGTGTCCAGCGTAGAGGCCGGGGCAGGGGGGACGAAACTGTCCACTCTGCTCGACATGCTGGCCGCGCTCGACCTGGAGCTCACCGTCGCTCCGCGCAACGGGGGAACGCCTACCGCGCTCGAGGACATTTTCTGATGGCGCGTCGGCGCGCGCATGTTCCCCTGAATGTCTTTCTCAACAATCGGCTGGTTGGTCGGCTGGCAAAGGAGGCGAGCGGGGCAGTCGAGTTCGCCTATGACCAGTCCTGGCTCAATTGGGAGCACGCGCTACCGGTATCACTGTCGCTGCAACTCCGCGAAACGCGCTACACGGGGGCGGCGGTCACGGCAGTGTTCGACAACCTCTTACCCGATTCTGCGCCCATCCGGACGCGCGTGGCCGAGCGGGTTGGGGCGGAAGGGACCGATGCCTACAGCCTGCTCACCAGGATCGGCCGTGACTGCGTGGGCGCTTTGCAGTTCTTGCCGGACGGCGAAGCGGCGGAGCCTGCGGGCGCTCTCAATGGCGAAGCACTCGACGAGGCTGCGATCGAGGCTATCCTTCTTGACCTCGCGCGCGCGCCGCTCGGATTGCACGGCAATGATGCGTTCCGCATCTCCATTGCCGGCGCACAGGAGAAGACCGCGCTGCTACGCGACGGTGATCGCTGGCTGCGCCCGTTCGGCACAACGCCCACTACTCACATCCTCAAACCCCAGATCGGCCATATCCAGACCAGCGCCGGCACGATCGACCTCTCGAACAGCGTCGAGAACGAATTCTACTGCCTGAAACTGATGGAGGCCTTCGGCTTGGAGGCGAACCGGGTCGAGATGGCGTCCTTCGGTCGGGTCCGCGCGCTCGTGGTCGAACGTTTCGACCGGCTGCGCACGCGCGACGGACGCCTGATACGCTTGCCGCAGGAGGATTGCTGCCAAGCGCTGTCGGTCCCACCCACGCGCAAGTACCAAAGCGAGGGTGGACCGGGGATCGTCGACATCGTCCGCCTGCTCGGCGCGAGCGACCTCCCCGGACAGGATCAGCTCGCCTTCTTCAAGAGCCAGATCATCTTCTGGCTGATCGGCGCGACCGACGGGCACGCCAAGAACTTCAGCCTGGCGCTGCGCCCGGGCGGCCGCTTCCACCTGACGCCCTTCTACGACGTGCTGACGGTGCAGCCGAGCGTCGACCATGGTCAGGTGCCGCACAAGGCATTCCGGCTGGCCATGTCGGTGGGCGGGAACCGCAAATACCGCATCACGGACATCCACGGACGCCACTTCGTCGAGATCGGCCGCGAGGCGGGCCTAGGCCCAGCCGTGATCCGCCAAGCCCTGGCCGAGGTCCGTGCATCGGCTGAACAGGTGTCGCATCGAGTGACGGCGGCATTGCCCCGCGACTTCCCCGAAGCCGTCCACGCAAGCGTGCAGGCGGCTATCGAGAGCCGATTGGAGCGGCTCGGGACAGCCGAGATCTGATCGCGTGCTGCGCGCACCGTCCTCGCAAGGTCAAGCCTGCTGTTGCGAGTACCGTACGGCATGATAGTCTGCGCTCGCCGTTCGGTCAGTCCCGGCGGTGAGGCGTCAGAACCTCAAGACATAGCAGCCGGTCGACGAGCTTGTCGGCCGGGTGGCCGTCACGCATGTCCAAGGTCCGCCTAAAGGTGGCGGCGCCTTGTGCTATGCAGGGTTCTGAACACTCTCTAGCTGAGGTCCCCTGCGGGGGCGGCGCTACCGTGAAGATTATCTCATCCTAGCTGGCTTTCTGCAACGTCCTTGTCGGCACTGGATCAACCCGGGGTGCAACAGTCTCTCCGGGGTCGTGCGAGGGCTGTG
>DASVUT010000204.1:0-3615 GCA_036386955.1 Sphingomonas sp.
ACAACGCGGTCGAATATTTCGTCAGCTATTACGACTATTATCAGCCCGAAGCCTATGTGCCGCGGTCGGACACCTACATCGAGAAGGAGTCCTCGGTGAACGAGGGCATCGACCGGATGCGCCATTCCGCCACCCGATCGCTGCTGGAACGCGACGACGTGATCATCGTCGCCTCGGTGTCGTGCATCTACGGCATCGGATCGGTCGAGACCTACAGCGCGATGATCTTCGACCTGAAAAAGGGCCAGACCGCCGACCAGCGCGAGATCGTGCGCAAGCTCGTGGCGCTGCAATACAAGCGCAACGACGCCTCGTTCCAGCGCGGCAATTTCCGCGTGAAAGGCGACAATCTCGAACTCTACCCGTCGCATTACGAGGACGCCGCATGGCGCATCTCGTTCTTTGGCGACGAGATCGAATCGATCACCGAATTCGATCCGTTGACCGGCAACAAGATCGCGTCGCTGAACAATGTCCGCGTCTATGCCAACAGCCATTATGTCACGCCCGGCCCGACGATGAAGCAGGCCGCCGAAGCGATCCGCCACGAACTGTCCGAACGGCTGAAGGAGCTGGAGGCCGAGGGCAAGCTGATCGAGCATCAGCGGCTCGAACAGCGCACCAACTTCGATCTGGAAATGATCGCGGCCACGGGAAGCTGCAACGGCATCGAGAATTACAGCCGCTTCCTGACCGGCCGCCTGCCCGGCGAGCCGCCCCCCACCCTGTTCGAATATCTACCCGAGAACGCGCTGCTGTTCGTCGACGAAAGCCATGTCACGATCGGCCAGATCAACGGCATGTCGCGCGGCGACCATCGTCGCAAGATCACGCTCGCCGAATATGGCTTCCGCCTGCCGTCCGCGATCGACAACCGCCCGCTTCGCTTCAACGAATGGGACGCGATGCGCCCGCAGACGGTGTGCGTGTCGGCGACGCCGGGGCAATGGGAGATGGATCAGGCCGGCGGTGTCTTCGCCGAACAGGTGATCCGTCCGACCGGGCTCATCGACCCCCCGATCGAGATCAAGCCGGTCGAGGAACAGGTCCAGGACCTGATCGTCGAATGCCGCAAGACCGCCGATCTCGGCTATCGCACCCTGGTCACCACGCTGACCAAGCGCATGGCGGAGGACCTGACCGAGTTCATGCACGAAGCGGGGATCAAGGTCCGCTACATGCATTCCGACGTCGAGACGCTGGAGCGGATCGAGCTGATCCGCGACCTGCGGCTGGGCGTGTACGACGTGCTGATCGGCATCAACCTGCTGCGCGAAGGGCTCGACATCCCCGAATGCGGGCTGGTCGCGATCCTGGACGCCGACAAGGAAGGGTTCCTGCGGTCCGAAACCTCGCTGATCCAGACGATCGGCCGCGCCGCGCGCAACGTCGACGGACGCGTGATCCTCTACGCCGACCGGATCACCGGCTCGATGGAGCGGGCGATGAACGAGACATCGCGGCGCCGCGAGAAGCAGGAAGCGTATAACCGCGAACACGGCATCACCCCGACCACGATCCGCCGCAACATCGGCGACATCATCGCGCATGTCGCCTCGGGCGATCAGGTCACCGTCCCCATCGACGAGGACCGCCCGCACATGGTCGGCCATAATCTGCGCGCCTATATCGAGGACCTGGAAAAACAGATGCGCAAGGCCGCATCGGACCTGGAATTCGAGACCGCCGGTCGCCTGCGCGACGAGATACGTCAGCTCGAACAGGACGAACTGGGGCTACCGGTGCACGAGCAGAAGGCGCCGCTGATGGGCCGATCGAACGAGGGCAAGCCCGGCACGCGCAAGACCCGCTACGGCAAGGAATCGCGGATGCGGATGGGAGGGAAGAGGTCTCGGTGAGTGAGTTAGAGTGTATTTGAGATACTCTGAGCTGAAATAGGTTGCGTTGTCAGGTGAGTTGACGCACTGCGTGGCCAAGGGGGACGCGCCGTGCAGATCGACATATCGTTCGTGACTTGGAAGGCCCTGACGGCAAGGCTCGAAGACGAAGCCGACACGTACGACGCCTTGATCTCACGCCTTCTGCACGAACGGCCTGCCGAGGACGACGGAAGTCAGGAACGGAACAAGTCGACGGGCTCCAGCTCGGGGGCGGTTTTCAAGGGCGTGTTCCTTCCGGACGGCACCGAGCTGAGAGGGACTCATCGCGGGAAGACCTTCTTGGCGTCGATCGTCGCGGGTCAGTGGATCGATGGCGAAACTGGGGAGCGGCGGTCGAGCCCATCGCAGGCGGCCTTCGCAATCACCCAAAGCGGCGTTAACGGCTGGCTGTTCTGGTTGGTGAAGCGACCGGCCGACAAGGGTTGGCGAAGCCTCAACGAGCTTCGTTCGCGATGACCAGGCTCGCCAAGCTATATGCCCGCGTCCTGAACGATCCAGGAGCCTCGATAACCGTTCGCGAGTTCGAACGGCTGCTCTCGGCACTCGGCTTCACGCATCAGCGGACCGTGGGCAGCCACCGGCTATGTACCCATTCGCGTGTGCCGCGGCCGTTTCCGGTCCAGGCCGCCGGGAAGGACGCCAAGCCCTACCAAGTTCGCCAACTGCTTGCTATTGTCGAGCAGTACGAGCTTGGGCTGACCGAATGAACGACCCGCACTATCACATCAACATTTTCTGGTCGGCGGAAGATGACTTTTGGGTCGCGGACGTGCCGGATCTCGCGCCCTGTTCGGCCCATGGTGCGTCCCCGATCGAGGCCATGTCGAACATTCGGGACGCGATTACCGGCTGGCTGGACGTCGCGCGTGAAAGCGGCCTGACCATCCCGCCTCCGCGATATCGACCAGCTATCTACGCCGTGCGCGCCGCCTAGAACAGGTCGGCGTCCAGCTCCACCCGCCAGAACGCCGTCGCGACGCCTTCCACCCCGAAGTCGTTGTCGTTGACCAGCAGCAGCGTTCGGGGCCCGAGCACCAGTATTCCCTCCATGTCGCCATCGACCTCCGGCAGATCGTCCGTCGACACGATCAGCGTCTTGGCGAGCGTGCGGAGCGGGTCGCCGCGCGCGCTTTGCTCCTCCAGCGTCGGCCGCTTCATGACGTCGAGATGGTCGTCCTCCACGCACAGCACGGGGTCCAGCGTCACCGCATACAGCTTGGTCGTCGCCGATGCGCGCTCCAGGATCAGCAGCCGATCGTCGCCGATCACCACCAGCTCGCTGACCTTTACGTCCGATCGTTCGACCGTGCCCAGCGCCACGTCGCGCGCGAAGGTCCCGGGCGCGTCGAGTGGATAGAGCCACTGCCCCGTCACACGGCCCCTCGCGGCGTCCATTTGCCACAGCCTGACATGCGTCGCCGCCTCGTGCGTGGCCTCGTCGGGCTGCGCGAGCGGGCTTTGGAAGGCGAGGAACAGCGACCGGCCGTCCCGCGATGCCGCCAGCGCCTCGAACCCGCGGTTCAGCTGCCGCCGCGCCGCGATCGCCGGCAGCGCCTCGATCACCGGATAGCTGGCATGGGCGAAATGCGCGCCGCTCCCTTGCGGCACCCAGCGCGCCGTGACCTGCCCATCGGCGGTCACATGAAGGAGCGACGGGCCATATTCCTCGCCGATGACGAAGCCGTCGCCGGTCGCGGCGATCCCTTCGGTATCG
>DASVUT010000205.1:0-2540 GCA_036386955.1 Sphingomonas sp.
CTACGACACGATCGACGCCGAGCTGCGGACGGCTTGCGAGGACGTCATCCTCAACAAGGATCCGGACGCCGGCGAGCGCCTCGTGGCGCTGGCTGAACGCTATCGCGGCACCGACGCCGTGGCCGAGAAGCAGGCCGCGGAGTGGCGCGGCTGGGACGTGCGCCGGCGATTGGAGCATGCGCTGGTCAAGGGCATCGACCTGCATGTCGTGGAGGACACGGAAGAGGCGCGCCAAGGATATGCCCGCCCGATCGAGGTAATCGAGGGGCCGCTGATGGACGGGATGAACGTCGTCGGCGACCTGTTCGGATCGGGCAAGATGTTCCTGCCGCAGGTGGTGAAATCGGCGCGCGTGATGAAGAAGGCGGTGGCGCACCTGCTGCCCTTCATCGAGGCGAGTAAGGAGCCCGGTGCCAAGGGCAAGGGCAAGATCGTCATGGCGACGGTCAAGGGCGACGTTCACGACATCGGCAAGAACATCGTCGGCGTGGTGTTGCAGTGCAACGGGTTCGACGTGGTCGATCTGGGCGTCATGGTGCCCTGGTCCAGGATTCTGGAGGCGGCCAACGAGAACGACGCCGACATGATCGGGCTGTCCGGGCTGATCACCCCCTCGCTCGACGAGATGGTGACGGTGGGCGAGGAGATGCAGCGCGCAGGGTTCACCATGCCGCTGCTGATCGGGGGTGCGACGACATCCAAGGTGCACACCGCGCTGCGCATCGCCCCTGCGTACAAGGGTCCGGTGGTGCATGTGCTCGATGCGAGCCGCGCGGTCGGCGTCGCGACCACGCTGGTCAGCGACACGGGGCGCGATGCCTATGTCGCTGGCATCGCCGCCGATTACGAGGCGGTGCGCGTGGCGCGCGAGGGCAAGGGGCAGAACGCGCTGCTGCCGCTGGCCGAGGCGCGCGCGCGCGGCTTCGTCGCCGACATGACGCTGAAGGCCGGGCCGGTCGCGAAGCCCGGCGTGCATGTGTTCGACGATTGGGATCTGGCGGACCTGCGCCAGTATATCGACTGGACGCCGTTCTTTCGCGCGTGGGAGCTGGCGGGCAATTTTCCCGCGATCCTGGACGATCATGTGGTGGGGGAGAGCGCGCGCGGGCTGTATGCCGACGCCTGCGCGATGCTCGACCGGATGGTGGCCGAGAAGTGGCTGACCGCCAGGGGTGTCGCGGGGCTATGGCCGTGTCATCGCCACGACGACGACATCTGGGTGATGACCAAGCACCAGGAGGCGCATCGCAGCCCCGATGGTGCCAGCATCCCGGCAGGATTCCACATTCCGAACCTGGACCGCAGGGATGAGCAGAGCGTCCGGCTGCCCTTCCTGCGTCAGCAGATCGCCAAGCGCGAGGGCCGGGCGAACATGTGCCTGGCCGACTTCATCGATCCGGCCGGCGACTGGATCGGCGGCTTCGCGGTCGGCATCCACGGCATCGAGCCGCATCTGGCGGCGTTCAAGGCCGCGCATGACGATTACAACGACATTCTGCTCAAGGCACTGGCCGACCGGCTGGCCGAGGCGTTCGCGGAGGCGCTGCACCGCCATGTCCGCACGACCTTGTGGGGCTATGCGCCCGACGAGCAGCTGACCAACGAGGCGCTGGTGCGCGAACAGTATCGCGGCATCCGCCCCGCGCCCGGCTATCCGGCGTGCCCCGAACATTCGCTCAAGCGCCAGCTGTTCGACATGCTGGGCGTCGAGGACGCGGTGGGCATCACGCTGACCGACAGCTTCGCCATGCTGCCGACGGCGGCGGTATCGGGCTTCTATTTCGGGCATGCGCAGGCCGAATATTTCGGGGTAGCGCGGATCGGGCCCGATCAGGTCGCCGACTATGCGACGCGGCGCGGGGTCGAACTGTCGGTGGCCGAGCGCTGGCTGCGGCCGAACCTGGACTGAGCCGAGGACTGCCCGCCCCTTCGCCGAGCGAAGCCGAAGGGCTGTTTTACCGACCCATCGAAAAGAACGATGCTTCGACAAGCTCAGCACGAACGGGGAGGGCAGTTTCGCTTGTTCCGCACCCCTCCGTTCGCCCTGAGCCTGTCGAAGGGTCGTTCTTCTGTCCGACCGACCGAGCAGCGCGGTGCTTCGACAAGCTCAGCACGAACGGGAGGGGCAGGGTTGTCCCGGATTGGCACGAGTGGGCGGTCGTGAAAGGGACAAGCTTCGCGGGATCGGTCGGTTAACCCCGATTGACCATTCCCCGGCCCGCGGCTTGGGGGCAGCGTCGGTCCGAAGGAGTCTTCCCATGCGCCCGTTCGTCCTCGCCCTTGCCCTTGCCGCCCCCGCCGCTGCTCAACAGGCGGCCCCGTTCACCGTCGAGGGCCGCGGCTTTCGGACGCTGGGCGAAGCGTTGATGGAGAACCGCGGCCGCGACTTCACGGTGATGATCGCGCCGGGCGTGTACCGCGAATGCGCGGTTCAGCAGGCCGGGCGCGTGACGTTCCGCGCGGCGCAACCGGGCACGGTCGTGTTCGACGGGGTCGCGTGCGAGGACAAGGCGGCGTTCGTGTTGCGCGGCGATGGGTCG
>DASVUT010000206.1:0-3772 GCA_036386955.1 Sphingomonas sp.
AGCGTCGCGGCGCAGACGCGCGCGCTTTCGGGCGCGCCCGTCGGCACCGTAGCGTTACCCCATACCGACGGGCGGTAGGCGGCCTGGTAGGCGGTGTCGAGCTGTGCTTCGCTGAAAAAGCCGAATTGCGCCGATGCGCAGGAGCTGCGGATATACTCGTCGGCGGTGTATTCGCGCAGCAGCCGGTCGACGTTCAGGTTGATCGTGCCGTTGACATAGATGATCTTGGGTGCGGTATCGAGCGTGCCGGTGACCCCGCCATCGTCGGCGATCGTGGCGGTATTGCCGTATAGCGCCTGGATGAGGTCATTGCGGTTCGACACCGTATAGGTCTTGGCTGCGGTCGCGCCGTTGCCGCCGGTCGTCCCGGCCGCGGTGGAAGCCCAGCCGGTGGCGCCGAGCGAACCAATCGTCGTCGTTGGTACCGGGGCCGGGGTCGGCGCGGTCGCAACGGGTGTCGAGCCCGGCCGATCGCCAGTATCGTCCTTGCAACCCGCCAGCGTCAGTACGGCGGCGATCGTGAACAGCCACGATGGCCTGGATCGTTCGATCATATGCATAACCCTCTCCTGTCATCCCGCCGACATTGTTGGAGCCATGCTGCGGGTTACCCCGAAACAGGCCACGCCTGTCCACCGGTGTCAAGATTGCTGTGTCAGCTTCCTGGTTGAATATAGGGGATGCGCGCAAACAGCTCCCGCTGCCATCGGCGCGGATCGTCCTCGACGCGGGAGATCGTGTCGAAGATCATCGTGGCGCGGCGCGGAAGGTCGTAGCGCGGCCAGGGGGAAAGGCCGCGAACCGCCGGATCGCCGGTTGCGGCGAACGCGCACAACCGTGCCTGCATGACCGCCGAAACGGCGCGCGCATCGGCAGCGGTCCCGGTCTCCGATCCCGGCGCGTCCAGGGTACCGAACATCAGCGGAATGTCGTGGGTGTGAAAGGCGCCGCGCTGCGGATCGGTGCGCGAGCCGAAATCCAACTGGTACACCCAGGCCGGAACGCCGCCCCGCGCGCGTGCCTCAGCCTCGATCACCTGTCCGCGCCAACTCCGCGCCGCCGTTGTCGCGGCATAGAAGATCTCGGCAGGAGTCCAGGCGGGGTAGTGCGCACGGTACGCGGCAACGACCCATTCGGGCACGACGTCGATCCGCAGTTCCGGGGCCATCCGTGCGGCCAGGTTGTCCCAGCCAAGCCCGCGCATCGTCGCACCGTCGCGCGCGATGAAACCACGCGTCTCGTCGCGGGTATTGCCCAGCATCATAGGGATCGACCGCCCGAACGGGTGCGCGTCCGGCCAGAAGGGGTGGCGATCCAAATTGTTCATGTCGAGCACCGGCCCCATGTAGATCGTGCCGCCGAGTACCGGATCTACCGTGTCGAGTGCCGCCACCAACCGTGCAGCGGGCATTCGGATCAGCGCGTCTATATCCCGCGTACCAACACGGTCGAGAAAGGCGGCGGTGCGGCGACCGGCGTTGAGAGGGCCCGATGCCGTCACCTGCTGCCCACTCATCGTCACCGCGCGATGGAAGAGACCGCGAGCGGCGGGCATCGCCATCAACGTCGCGATCTTGGCACCACCGCCTGACTGGCCGAACAGCGTCACGCGCGACGGATCGCCGCCGAACGCGGCGATGTTGTCGCGCACCCAGCGTAGTGCAAGCACGAGGTCGAGCTGCCCGGCATTGCCGCTGTCGGGAAAACGCGAATCGAGGCGTGCGAGGTAGAGGTAGCCGAAGGCGTTGAGGCGGTGGTTTACGGTTACGACCACCACGTCGCCGTGCGCCGCCAGCGCATGGCCGTCATTCAGCAGGTCGGTCACGCTTCCGGTCGTGTATGCGCCGCCGTGGAAGTAGATCAGCACCGGCTTTCGCGCGCGGCTATCGAGCGCGGCGGACCAGCTGTTGAGCCGTAGGCAGTCCTCGTCCTGTTCCGGGTATCGGTTACCGGGCTGTGGGCAGGCCGCCCCCGGCCGGGAGGCGTCGATCGTTGCCCCAGGAGGTTCCGCCGTCGGCGCTTGGAAGCGCGCGGCCTGACCATAGCGGATACCGCGAAAGACCCCGACACCGCGTTCGGTGTAGCCGCCGATCCTGCCTGCCGGAGCTGCTACGGTTGTCGCTGCAGGCCAGCTTGCGTCGGCCCGCGCGGCGATCGCGAACATCGCCGCGCCGACCCCCAGCATCCCGCGCCGGCTCAGTTCAGCGGCGGACATCCAGCCCACCGGCAAGATAGGCGTCGAGATCAGCCTGGCGAAACAGCGACGCGTCTCCCGGCAGCGAGTGTTTGAGCGCGGCCAGCGCCAGCCCCTGGCTGGCCGCATCCTCCGCCGTGCCACCGCGGCGCAACCCATGAACGACGCCTGCCGCGAACGCGTCACCGCCGCCGATCCGGTCGACGATGCCGGCCAGCGCCACTTCCTCCGTCTGCACGGCACCCCCCGGCGTGTCGATCCGTGCCGACAGCCTGTGAAGGTCGACATGCTCGACGGTGCGCGCTGTCGACGCAATCATGCGCAGCCTCGGGAACGCCGCGAATGCGGCCTCGGCAGCGCGGCGGCGGCGGTCCTCGCCCTCGCCGGCGAAGTCGCGGCCGAGTAGCAGGGCGATGTCGCGGTGATCGCCGAACAGCAGATCGGCGCGGGCGACAAGCTCGTTTAGGATCGCGCGCGGATCCGAATCCCACCGCGCCCACAGCTTGCCGCGCCAATTGCCGTCGAGGGCAACCGGAATGCCGCGCGCTTGCGCTGCCTTCGCAGCCGCAATCGCGCTGGCGGCAGGTACTGGACCAAGCGCGGGCGTGATCCCCGACAGGAGCAGGCGATCGACCCCGGCTAGGATAAAATCCCAGTCCCATGCCGCCATCGGCGCCTCGGCAAAGGCGGAACCTGCGCGATCATAGATGACCTCCGTCGCGCGCATCCCCGCGCCGGACGTCACGAAATAGAGCCCCATCCGCTCGCCACCGGTCAGCACGGTAGCGACATCGACGCCGTGCCCGCGCAAGGTGGTCAGCGCCGATCGTCCGAGATCGTTGTCGGGCAGCATCGTCGCCAAGCCGGCATGGTGACCAAGCTTGGCAAGCTGCGTGACGACGTTCGCTTCCGCGCCGGCGACCCACACGTCGAGCCGCGGCGTCTGCAACAGCAACTCGCGCCCGGGCGGCGACAGGCGCAGCATGACTTCCCCGAATGCCAGGAATTTGCCCACCGTCGCCCCCTCAGTCCGCCCGGTTCACCGGGCCAGCCAGCCGCCGTCGACCGCCAGTATGTGTCCCTGAACATAATCCGCGGCGCGACTGGCGAGGAACACCGCGGCACCGCCGAGGTCGCTGGGATCGCCCCAGCGTGCGGCCGGGATGCGGTCCAGGATCGACCGGTTGCGCGCCTCGTCCGCCTGAAGCGCGGCGGTGTTGTTGGTGGCGATATAGCCCGGCGCGATCGCGTTGACGTTGATCCCCTTGCCTGCCCATTCATTGGCGAGAAGCTTGGTCAAACCGCCGATGCCGGATTTGGACGCGGTATAGCTCGGCACCCGTATGCCGCCCTGGAAAGTCAACATCGAGGCGATGTTGATGATCTTGCCCCCGCCGCCGCCCCGCTCCTTGGCTGCGATCATGTGCCGCCCGGCCGCCTGGCACAGGAAGAATACCGATTTCAGGTTGGTGTCCACCACGGCATCCCAGTCCGCCTCGCTGAAATCGACCGCGTCGGCGCGGCGGATGATGCCGGCATTGTTGACCAGGATGTCTAGGCCGCCAAGCTCCGACAGCG
>DASVUT010000207.1:0-9685 GCA_036386955.1 Sphingomonas sp.
AGATCACCGAGCATTATACATTGAGCGAACTGGTTGGGCGGCAGGTGGCGGCAGTGGTCAACTTCCCGCCGCGCCAGATCGGGCCCGTGATGAGCGAGGTGCTGACCTTGGGTTTCCCGGACGCGGACGGAAAGGTGGTGCTGATCGCGCCGTGCCTGCCTGTGCCGGATGGTGGGCGGTTGTTCTGAGGCATGCTTGGAGTAGCGGCTGATCTAAGGAACGTGGGCAGCAAAGACGATGGCACCAACTTAATGCACGCGTCGCGACCCCCCTGCGTCGCTTCGCGCCGCCTCCCGTCCTGGGGAGGATTGAGGTGGCAATTCAATCCGCGAGCGGTGACCGTTCGAAATCGGCGAGCAGTGCGCCTACGTCGTCATAGGTCGCGATTGCGTCCGCGAGTGTATCGTTGCTGAAGCCGCCCGAGCGGACCGCGACGGTGCGGATGCCGGCGGCCGTTGCCCCCTCTATGTCATAGGGCGTGTCGCCGATGACGACCGCGTCGGCGGGATCGACGCCGACCTTCTGGCAAGCGGTGGCGAAGATATCGGGTGCGGGTTTGGTGGCGGACACATCGTCGCTGGTGGTGCGGGCGGCGACGAGGTGTTCGATACCGAGCAGCTTGCCGTAATGATCGAGCTCCTCCGCGCTGGCAGAGGAGGCGAGGACGACTTTCGCCCCTGAGGCGTGGACGCGTTCGACCAGTGCGGCGGCACCCGGAAAGGGGCGCACCCGGTCCAGGAACAGTTGCTTGAACAGAACGCCGTGGCGATGTTCGAGCTGTTCGCTGATGCCGGCGTCCAGATGGGGAAGCAGGGCGGGCACGAGCTGGTCGCCGCCCTTGCCGATCTGTCCCCCGATCACGTCGCGCGGCACGGGATAGCCGGCTTCGCGGAACACCTGATCCCAGACATCGACATGGAAGGTGTTGCTGTCGACGAGCGTGCCGTCGAGGTCGAAGAGGACGGCCTTGGGCATGGTCACGCCTCCAGGCTCTTGGAGGCCTGTTCGAACAGATCGCGCGAGACGCCGGGCAGCGCGACCAGCCGTTCGAGTTCGGCGCGCATCAACGCCGCTCGGGGCTCGTCGAAGCGACGCCAGCGCGCGAGCGGCGGGAGCAATTTGGCCGCGGTCTGCGGGTTGATGCGGTCCAGTTCGGCGAGCTGCGCGCCCAGGAACCGGTAACCTGATCCGTCGGCGGCGTTGAAGGCGCGCTGGTTGACCGAGAACGCACCGACCAGCGAGCGTGCGCGGTTCGGGTTGGCGAGCGTGAAATCGGGGTGGCGCGCCAGATCGGCGACCACGGCGGCGGTGTCGTCGCGGCTCGACAGCGCCTGGGTCTGAAACCACTTGTCGAGGACCAGAGTGTTGCCGCGGTGGCGGTTGTAGAAGATGTCGAGCGCCGCCACGCGCTCGTCGCTGTCGCCGCTGGCCAGCGTCACCAGCGCCGCCTGACGGTCGGTCATGTTGTCGGCGGACTCGAACTGCTTGAACGCGAGCCGCGCCGCGTCTCCGCCGCCGCCCGCGGCGATATAGCCGAGCGCGACATTGCGCAGGCGGCGACGGCCCTTGGCGGCCGGGGTGTATTCGTAAGCCGCGCCCACATCCTGTTCATAGGCGAGCTGCCATTGTTCACCCAAGGCCGTGGCGAGATCGCGGCGCAGTGCCTCCCGCGCGGCAAAGATCGCCTCTGGATCGACACGGGCGAGCTGATCGCCGACGAAGCTTTCCGAGGGCAGCAGCACGGCTTCGGCGACGAAGGCGGGGTCGAGCGCGGCGTCCGCCAGCGTGTTCGACACGGCGGCGACCACTGCGGCGTGATCCGCCCGGTCGCCGAGCGCGCCGGCGACGAGCGTGTCGAGCATGAGCTGCTGCATCGCCTCGTAACGGGCGAACGGGTCGTCGTCATGGGCGCTGAGGAAGGCGAGATCGGCGGCGGTGCGGTCGCTTTCGACCACGATGGGCGTCGAGAAGCCGCGGTTGATCGACAGTATGGGGCGCTCGCCGATGCCGTCATAGACGATCGTCTCGTTCGGCTGGTCGAGCATGACGAGCTGTTCGGCGGTGAGCGGCCGCCCGGTTTCCGCACCGAACAGCCGCAGCCGCAAAGGCAGAACCATGGCCTGCTTGACCGGCTGCCCGGGCGTGGCGGGAATGTGCTGCGCCAGGCGAAGCGTCGCGCGGCCGCCGCCGGGCTCATGCGCGATGCTGGCGGAAACGCGAGGGGTGCCGGCTTGCGAATACCAGAGGCGGAACTGCGTCAGGTCGACGCCGCCGCCGAACTCCATGCAGCGCACGAAATCCTCGCACGTTGCCGCGGTGCCGTCAAACCGGTCGAAATACAGGTCGGTGGCCATGCGGAACCGCTGTGGCCCCAAGATGGTCGCCATCATCCGGATCAGCTCCGCGCCCTTGTTGTAAATGGTGGCGGTGTAGAAGTTGCTGATCTCCTGATAGCTGTCGGGGCGCACCGGGTGGGCAAGCGGACCGGCATCCTCGGGGAACTGCGCCGCGCGAAGCCCGCGCACATCCTCGATCCGCTTGACCGCGGCCGACCCCTGATCGGCGGAGAAGCCCTGGTCGCGGTACACGGTGAAGCCTTCCTTCAGGGAAAGCTGGAACCAGTCGCGGCAGGTGACGCGGTTGCCCGACCAGTTGTGGAAATATTCGTGCGCCACGACCGCGGCGACCGCGTCGTAGTCATAGTCCGTGGCGGTGTCAGGGTCGGCGAGGACGTAGCGGCTGTTGAAGATGTTCAGCCCCTTGTTCTCCATCGCGCCGAAGTTGAAATCGTCGACCGCGACGATGTTGAAGACGTCGAGGTCGTACTCGCGGCCATAGACACGCTCGTCCCAGGCCATGGAGAGCTTGAGGGCGTGGAGCGCGTGGTGGGTGCGATCGAGATCGTCCGCGCGGACCCAGATGCCCAACTGAACCTCGCGCCCCGACATGGTCGTGAAGCTGCCGCGATTGACCTGAAGGTCGCCAGCGACGAGCGCGAACAAATAGGATGGCTTGGGGTATGGATCGATCCATTCCGCCCAGTGACGCCCGCCGTCGAGATCGCCCGTGCCGACCGGATCGCCATTGGACAGGAGCACGGGAAAGCGCACCTTGTCGGCCGTCATCCGAACGGCGTAGCGGCTGAGCACATCGGGGCGATCGGGGAAGAAGGTGATCCGTCGGAACCCTTCGGCCTCGCACTGGGTGCACAGATTGCCGCCCGAGGCGTAAAGCCCCATGAGCTGCGTGTTCGCATCGGGCGCGATCTCGACCTCGGTGGTGACCTGGTGCGCGTCGCGTGTGAGCGGGACGACGAGCATGTCGCCGTCCATCGCCCAGTTGTCGGTGGCAACGCCGTCGACCTCCACCAACAGCGGCGATAGCCCTTCTCCGTCAAGCCGGAGCGGTTCGGCGTGCGTGCCGCTGCGCGTGACGGATAGCGTCGCACGGACTCGCGTCCGCGCCGGATCGAGGTCGAATTCGAGCCGGGTTTCGGGCACCAGCCAGTCCGGTGCGCGGTAATCCTCCCGCCGAGTGACCGAGGGCGCCGAGGTCGGCATCGCGATGGGGGTCTGTGCGTCCATGCGCTTAGTATGGACGGCGGGAGGGCAAGGTTCCAGATGCCTGCGCGATAAGCGTGAACAACGTCCGCTTGCGCGCGGGGACCGGTGTGGTACCCGGATCGGGCACTGATCAAGGACTTCCCGATGCTTCGTTCCGTCACGCTGGTTCTGCTCGCTCTCTCCACGTCCGCCTTCGCCCAGACGGCTCCAGCACCGAACGCCGCACCCACGCCTGCGCCCAGCATGACGCCAGCGCAGGTCAATGCGGCGCTGGCGCAGCCGCTGCCGGCGGATCAGGCGGCGATGAAGGCGCATGTGCTGTTCCTGGCATCGGACGCGATGAAGGGGCGCGAGGCGGGATCGCCCGAATATGACATCGCCGCGCAATATGTCGCGGCGCAATTCTATGCCGCGGGGCTGAAGCCGGGCGGCGATGAGGGCGGGTATCTGCAGCGCGTGCCGCTGGTCGCGTACAAACCGGTCGACAAGGGGACGGTCAGCTGGACGCCGCGTGGCGGCGCGGCAGTGCCGATGGTGTTCGGCGAGGATTATGTGCCCACCGCCAACCCCGCCGCGGCGACGACCAATGTGTCGGCCCCGGTGGTGTTCGTCGGTTATGGCATCAGCGCGCCGCAGTATAAGCATGACGATTACAAGGGCGTCGATGTGCGCGGCAAGATCGTCGCCTTCGTCGGCGGCGCGCCCGAAAGCTTTGGCGGCGAGGAGCGCGCGTTCTTCGGACAGGGGGCGAGCAAGGCGACCGCGGCGGCGGCGCGCGGAGCCGTGGGCGCGATCTCGCTGAGCACCCGGCCCACCCCGCCGGCGATGGCGGGCATGGCGCAGCGCGTGATCGATACGCCGCGCATCACCTGGGGCAAGCCCGACGGCACCGGCAATGGCGCGGCCCCGATCCCGGTGCTGGCCAGCATATCGGCCGGCGGTGGTGCCAAGCTGTTCGGGGCCAACTGGGCCGCGATCACGGCGGCCGCGGGCGCCAAGGTCCCCGTGTACAAGTCGGTGACGATGCCGGGCACGCTGTCGGTGGCGACGGCGACCAGCTTCGTGCCGACGCCGAGCAGCAACGTCATCGGCATGATCCCGGGCAGCGATCCCGTGGTCGGCAAGGAGGTCGTGGTGCTGTCGGCGCATTTGGATCACATCGGCGTGTCGCCGCAGCGCGCGCCGGCCGCCGGAGCCGCAACCGAGGTGGCCGACCGGATCAACAACGGCGCACTGGACAACGCCATCGGCATCGCCAGCCTGATCGAAGAGGCCAAGCGGTTTACCGCGTCTGGCAAGGCACCGCGCCGCACGGTCATGTTCCTGGCGGTAACGGCGGAGGAGAAGGGGTTGGTCGGGTCCGATTACTTCGCCAACAACCCGACTGTGCCGCTCGCCAACATCGTCGCCAACGTGAACCTCGACATGCCGATCCTGCTATACCCGTTCGAGGACATGATCGTGTACGGGGCTGAGCGGTCGACGCTGGGGCCGATCGTTCGCCGCGCGGTCAATTCGGTGGGCGTCGACCTGTCGCCCGATCCGATGCCGTCGGAGGGCATCTTCGTGCGGTCCGACCATTTCCGTTTCGTGCAGAAGGGCGTGCCGTCGGTGTTCCTGTGGCCGGGGCAGAAGGGGCCGGGCGCGGCCGCGGTCGCCGACTTCATGGGCAAGCGGTATCACCGGCCCGGCGACGATCTGACGCAGCCGATCCTGTGGGATCAGGGCGTCCGCTTCGTCGGCGTGAACTATGCGATCGCGCGCGAGATCGCCGATGGCGACCAGCGGCCGGTGTGGAACAAGGGCGATTATTTCGGCACCACCTATAAGGGCCCGATGGCGAAGTGAGGTCGTGAGCCGGCTGTTCGTCCTGGGGATGGGCTATGCCGCGTCGCATCTGGCGGCGCGGCTGGCGGCGGACGGCTGGCGCGTGGCCGGCACGACGCGCGACGGGCGCGGCGGCACGGTGCGCTTCGATGACGGCGACGCGGTGCGCGGCGAGATCGCGGCGGCGACGCACATCCTGTCATCGGTGCCGCCGCAGGGTGGCGGCGATCCGGTGCTGCGCGATTATGGCGATGCGCTGGGGGCGGGGGCGTGGCTGGGCTATCTGTCGTCGACCGGGGTTTACGGCGATGCAGGCGGCGCATGGGTGGACGAGACCGCACCGACTGGCGGTGGGCGGCGCACCGACCGCTCGTCGGCCGACGCCGCGTGGATGGACCGGGGCGCGCGCGTGTTCCGGTTGCCCGGCATCTACGGTCCCGGCCGCTCGCCGATCGACCGGGTGCGGGAGGGAACCGCGCACCGCGTGGCATCGGACCATGTGTTCAGCCGTATCCATGTCGCCGATCTGGCATCGGGGGTGATAGCCGGGTTCGACGGGCCGGCGGGCAGCTATAACCTGGCCGATGACCTGCCTTGTTCGCCCAATGACGTCGTGACGTTCGCGGCGCGGCTGGCCGGCGTCGAGCCGCCGCCGATCGTCGCGGTGGCGGCGCTGTCGCCCATGGCGCAGGGCTTCTATGCCGAACATCGCCGCGTGGCGAATGCCAAGGCGAAGCGGGTGCTCGGGTGGCGGTTGCGATACCCGGATTACCGTGCCGGCCTGCGCGCGCTGAGCGCGATGAACAGCCCGACGCCGGTCAGCGCGGCGCCACCAGCGGCGAGCAGGGACCAGCGGTAACCCTCGAACAGGGTCGACAGCAGCATCGCGATCACGGGCACGATGACGCTGGAATAGGCCGCCTTGGCTGGGCCGATGACGCGCAGCACGTTGTAGTAGAGCGGGAAGGCGAGCGCCGAGGCGGCGAGCCCGAGATAGACGATGCCGAGCCAGTAGCCGAGCCGCGGCTCCACCGATGGCGCGCCGACGCTGACCCAGGCCCAGGCGGCGTTGATCGCGGCACCGGACAGCATCGCGATCGCCAGCGTCGGGGCCATGGCGAAACGGCGTGCGGTCTGCGTCGCCTGCATGACGTTGGCGACCGAGGCCGCTCCGATCCCTGCGAGCGTCCAGGCAATGCCGGTCAGCACGGTGGCGGATCCGTTGGGGTCGACGCGCGCTTCGTGGATGAAGAGCAAGGCGACGCCCGCCATCGCCACCGCCGATCCCGCGATGAGCTGCCGCCCCAGCCGCTGACCCAAGAAGACGCGGGCGAGGAGCGAATTGGGGATGAGCAGCATCGCGAAGGTCACCGCTACGAGCCCTGAGGTGATGAACGCTTCGGCGCGGTAGACGAAGTTGAAGTTGAGCACGAACTGGAACACGCCCGCCGCCAGCGCGAAGGCGAAACCAGGCGCGCCGATGCGCAAGCTCTCGCGCTTCCATACCGCCCAGGCGGCCATGGCGAGGCCGCCGACGACGAAGCGGTAGCTGACCGACCAGCTCGCCGGCACCACCGCGATCTGATCGCGAATGACGAGCCAGGTCGACCCCCAGATGAGCGTCACGATCGCGAACGGGATCAGGATCGCCGCCCGGGTCGATTGAGGGCGGTCGGTCACAGGAGGGATATGGCGCGTGCCAGCTTGTCGATGGCGTCCGCGTCGGTATCCCAGGCCGTGACGAAGCGGACCTCGTTGTCGGCCCAGTCGTAGAAGTCGAAGCCCTGCGCGCGGAGCGTGGCGGCGTCGGCGGGGGTGGCACGCAAGAAGACTTCGTTCGCCTCCACCGGGTGGATCAGCCGGTCGCCCGCCGCCGTGGCGATCCGAGCCGCGCCGTCATTCGCGGCCCGTGCGTTGGCGATCCATAGATCATCCTCGACCATCGCGAGGACCTGCGCGGCGAGATAGCGACCTTTCGACATCAGCAGCCCGGCGCGCTTGCGGCGGCGGCGGGCGAGATCGGCATAGCCCGGTTCGAAGAATACCAGCGCCTCGGCCGACATGGCCCCGTTCTTGACGAATCCGAAGGACAAGGCCTCGACGCCCGCGCGCCACGTGACGTCGGCGGGGGAGCAGCCGAGCGTGGCGACCGCGTTGGCGAAGCGCGCGCCGTCCATGTGGAACCGCCATCCGCGCGCCTGCGCCAGTTCGCCGATCGCGGCGACCTCGTCCGGCGAATAGACGCGGCCATATTCGGTGGCGTTGGTGATCGACAGAGCGTGGGGCTGGACGCGGTGGACGTCGTTGGCGATCGCATCGGCGGTGGTTCGGATGGAGGCGGGCGTAAGCTTCGCGCCAGAGCCGTCGCACAGCATCAGCTTGGCACCATGGGTGTAGAATTCGGGCGCGCCGCCCTCGTCATTCTGGATGTGCGAATCGCGGTGGCACAGCACGCCGCCATGCGGAGGGCAGAATGCGGTGAGCGCCAGGCAATTCGCCGCCGTGCCGGTGGGGACCCATAGCACCTCCACCGGTGTCTCGAACAGATCGGACAACCGGGCATCCAACGACTGCGAGAGGCGGTCGCCGTCGTACGCAGTGTCGAGCGTGTCCGCGGCGGCCATGGCCGCCATCACGCGCGGGTGAACCGGGGCGGCGTTATCGGAGAAGAAGCGCATGGACGAGGCGTTGGCGGGGGCGGCGGGCGACGTCAACAAATCGGGCGTCGAACTTGTCGAACTTTGCGGGGTCGGCGATTATTTGACGGTCCTTGGGGGGCGCGGACGTGGTTGGCTGCCGCATCGACGGTGCGGGAAGGGACTGCGCGATCATGCGACGGCAAGATCATGGCCGGAGCGTGTAGGACAGCATTTTCATCGCGGTGGCGCAGATGGGCCGCAATGGCGGCGCACGCTGTCGCACTAGGTGCGCCGCGAACCGTCCGCCTTCGGCTGAACATGGCCAAAGGCGGACGGAAACGCGCCTTGTCAGAAGGTGACGAGGCGAAAGCCTTCGTCGAGATAACGCGACAGGTCGGCGATACCCGACGTGCCGGGGATCGCTTTTTCGCGGATCATGGCGATGCCGGTCGTCGCCGCACCCTGCGTCGCGCCGAAGACGTCCGCGCACCCGCCGCAGATGCCGCCGACCTTGTCGGCAACGGCCTGGAAGAGCGCGTGCGCCGGGTGCGCCGGCTTGAAGAGCTCGGCTGGCCACCGGGTTCCCGCGCCCTGGAAGAGCAGTTCGACGTGCTGGCCCTTTTCCTTGAGCTCGAGGGTCAGAAACAGCGCGTTAAAGAGACGTCCCAACGCCTCGTCGCCGCCGTGCGTCGGATCGGAAAACAGAACGATCAGTGTCTTGGTCATTGTGAGCTCCCATTTCCTAACGATTGGTAGGATTGACGGTAGGCGTGAGAGATGTCAAAGGTTTTCTAACGAGCGGTAGGAAAGAACATGGCGCGACCCCAGATGATCGACGACGAGGCGCTGATCGAGCGGCTGTCGTACACGTTCCGCGCGGTCGGTTATGAAGGTGCGTCGCTGGCGCGACTGGCGCAGTCCGCAGGCATGCAGAAGCCGAGCCTGTACCACCGCTTCCCCGGCGGGAAGCGGCAGATGGCCGAGGAGGTGCTTGCCGCCGCGCGATCATGGTATGTCGCGCATGTCTTCGCGCCACTGGCGAGTGACGGCTCCCCCGCCGAGCGGATCGCCGCCGTCGCGCACGCGCTCGACAGCTTTTACGATGGTGGCAAGCAGGCCTGTCTGCTCAACCTGTTGTCGCAGCCGCCAGAAGAAGACTCACCCTTCGCCGGGCCGATCCGCGAGATGTTCGAGGCGCTGATCGACGCGCTTGCCGTCTTGGCGGTCGAAGCCGGAGTTCCGACCGCGCAAGCCGACGAGCGGGCGGCGCGGACGGTGGCCTTGCTCCACGGTAGCCTGGTGCTGGCGCGCGGGCTGGGTAGCGTGGCGCCGTTTCGCGCCTTCACCGCATCGCTGGCGCGCGAACTGGGTGTCGCGCCATGACCGCGCACTACATGGGCTTGCTGTTCACGCCCGCGGTCCTGGCGGAGCAGGCGAAGGCGGGCAGCCGCGACAGCTACGCACGATTGGTCGGCGGCGATACCGGTGCCGCCGACCTTCTGGGGCCGAAAGAGGCGATGTTCCTGGCGACGCGCGACAGCTTCTATGTGGCGAGCACGAATGCCAGCGGCTGGCCGTATGTCCAGCACCGCGGCGGGCCGCCGGGCTTCGTCAAGCTGCTCGGCGACCGCAGGATCGGGTTCGCCGACTATCGGG
>DASVUT010000208.1:0-3512 GCA_036386955.1 Sphingomonas sp.
GGTCGCCGCGCGCACCCTCCGCTACGCCGTCGCGAAAAGCAGGGCCGTTCTGCGCCGTGCCGCGCAACTGCGCCGCCAGGATGCCGTGCGTGCGCAGCAGCGCGAACAGTTCCCCCGTCATCGCGGTCGTGAACCGCACGATGCGGCTGCTCTCCATCACCACCCATTTGCAATGCGTGCCTGGCTGGCACAGCAAGCCGTCCGCCGGTGCCATGCCGGCCGCGACCGCACCGAACAACTGCACCTCCTCGCCACGCATCACGTCGCCGCGCCGCCCGTCCTGCCACGACACGCCGGGCACAATCCTGACCCCCGGTCCGACCTCGGCCGCGGCGGCGGCAAGCTCCTCCATCCCGGCGGGCGCGGGGAGATAGGGAACCGCCGTCCAACCGATCGTCGACCCCACCATGCCGGCGAGCAGCATCGGGTGATCGCCCACGCGGGCACGGATCGCGGCGATCTCGGCCAAATAGTCCTTCACCACGGACGCGCCCCGCTCGTCACGCTCGACCGACACGACGGTGCCGCCCTCGATCAGGAACACGCGCCGGTTCGTCGTGCCCCAGTCGGCCGCGATGAAGCGCGTGCTCACCACCATGTGGCGTAGAGTGCGATCAGGATCAGCACGATGCCGACCGCGCCGATGTTGAACCCGGGCGTGGTCGCGAAGCTGACATCGTCGACCCGAATTCGGTTCGCTTCCGACCCCGCCGGCCGCACGAGCGATATGACGACGGCCAAGGCCAGGCTGATGAAGAAGACGAGCAGCATGCGGTCAAGGAAGGGGATGTCGGGCGCATAGGCCTTGAACAGATAACTCAGCACGACGGATCCCACCGCCGCGGCGATCGCGCCGGGTTCGCTCGCGCGCTTCCAGAACAGACCGAGCAGGAAGATAACCGTGATGCCCGGCGTGAAGAAGCCGGAGAATTCCTGGATGAACTGGAACGCCTGGTCCGATTGGCCGATCAATGGCCGCGCGGCGACGATGGCGATACCGATCGCGACGGCGGCAGTGATGCGTCCGACCAGCACCAGATGCTTCTCGCGTCCGCGCTTGACCGGATCGTTGGCATCGACGCCGTCCTCCGCCTGGGTCGGAATACGACGCGCCTTGGCATAGAGATCGAGCGTGAAGATGGTGGCGATCGAGTTGATCTTGGACGCGGTCGACGCGATGATCGCCGCGATCAGCGCCGAAAAGACGAGCCCCAGCAACCCCGGCGGTAACAGGCGCATCATGGTCGGATAGGCCTGATCGGGCTTCTCGAGCCCGGGTGCCAGGATCACTGCGGCGATCCCGGGCAGCACGATGATGACCGGCATCAGCAGCTTCAGATACGCCGCGAACACCACGCCCTTTTGCGCTTCGCCCAGGTTCTTGGCCGCCAGCGCGCGCTGGATGATGTACTGGTTAAACCCCCAATAGCTTAAGTTGGCGATCCACATCCCGCCGATCAGGACCGACAGCCCCGGCAGGTCCTTGTAGAACGGGTTGTCGGGCGACAGGATCATGTCGAACTTCTCAGGGACCTCACGCGTCAGCCGCCCGAAACCCGCCAGGATGCCTTGGCCAGCGCCCAACTCAGCCAGCGCCAGCCCCGACACGACCAGCCCGCCGAACACCAGCAAGGTCACCTGGACGATGTCGGTCAGCGCCACCGCCTTCAGCCCGCCCTTGATCTGGTACAGCAGCGCGAACAGTCCCAGGCCGACGATCGCGATGTCCTGATCGACGCCCGCCACCTGGTTGACCGCGATCGAACCCAGCCAAATGATCGAGGTGAGGTTCACGAACACGTATAGCGCCAGCCAGAACAGCGCCATCAGCGTGCGAATGCTGGGCCCGTACCGCTGTTCCAGGAACTGCGGCATCGTATAGATCTGGTTGCGCAGGAAGATTGGCAGGAAATATTTGCCGACGATCAGCAATGTGGCTGCCGCCATCCATTCATAGGACGCGATCGCCAGCCCGATGGCATAGCCCGATCCCGCCATGCCGACGATCTGTTCGGCCGAAATGTTGGCCGCGATCAGCGATGCGCCGATCGCCCACCAGGGAAGCGACTTGGACGCTAGGAAATAATCGGACGTGTCCTTGCTGTGCCCGGCCTTGTCGCGGCTGACCCATTGCGCCAACGCGAATATGCCGATCGCGTAGGCGACCACGACGACCAGGTCGATCGTTGACAGGCCCATGGTCGCACTCTCCCCAAACCGCCATCCACCCTGCGGGTTGTCGGACATTTATAAGATAAAGCCACGCTGTCCAGCGTCGATGAGGTGACAGAGCCGTGCACATCGGTCACACAGCGAGACGATGGATGACGAGGCGAGCGACTGGCAGGGCACGCGGGTGGCCGGCCGCAATCTGACGCATGGCATGCTCGACATGCTCGGCAAGGCGATCGTCACGGGACGTTACGAACAGCGCCCTTTCCCGACCGAAGCCGAGATCGCCAAGTCGCACGGCGTCAGCCGTTCGGTAACGCGCGAAGCGGTCAAGATGCTTACCGCCAAGGGCCTGGTCAGCGCGCGGCCGCGTCAGGGAACGGTTGTGCAGCCGGCCGCCAACTGGAACCTGTTCGACCCCGATGTCCTACGCTGGCTGCTGGAGCGAAAATTCTCGGTCGAGCTGCTAAAGCAATTCAACCAGCTACGCGTCGCGATCGAGCCGGAGGCGGCGGCGCTGGCGGCGCAGGTTCATTCCACCGGGGCGATCGCCGCGATCCGCGCCGGGCTGGCAGCGATGGAGGCCGCCGAAGCCGGGCAGGGCGACCCGCTGGACGCCGATATCGCGTTTCACGTCGCGATCCTGCGCGCGTCCGAAAACCCCTTCTTCGCGCAATTCCAGGCGACCGTGGCGACCGCGCTGCGCACCTCGATCCGTTTCACCAACCAGATCAACGGGCGCAGCGCCAATATCCCCCATCACGCCGCCGTCGCCGATGCGATCGCGCGCCGCGACCCCGACGGCGCCCGCGTCGCGATGCGGCGGATCATCGGCGATGTGCTCGATCTGATCGGAACGCGCGCACCCTGACGCGCCCGATCAGCCCCCGAACCGCAGCGTCGGCAGCCCCCGGCACCCCGGATCGACCTCGAACAGCGCACCGCCATGCTCCTCGTCGACGCCGTCCGCAGCCGAGGTGACGAACATCCGGTCCAGGTCGGGCCCGGCGAAGGTCATGCTGGTGATCTGCGAGGCGGGCAGCGTGATCGAGCGTTCGGCCGCGCCGGCGGGATCGAAGCGCGTGACCCGGCTTGTTCCCCAATGTGCCACCCACAAATGCCCGTCGGCATCGAGCGTCATGCCGTCGGGATTGCCCCACCCGGCCTCGAAGAGGATGTGCGGCGTCCGCGGGCCGAGGGTACCGTCGTCATGGACAACGAACCGGAATATCGTGCGCAACGCGGTGTCGGTGTGGAATAGCGTGCGGCCATCGGGCGCGATCGCGGGGCCGTTGGCGATCGTATAGGGCGCATCGACGCGGGTGCAGGTCAGGTCCGTG
>DASVUT010000209.1:0-2263 GCA_036386955.1 Sphingomonas sp.
GACTTCGGCACCCGTCGCCGGCATGGTTTCCTGTGGCAGCGTTGGTGCGTCGAGGCGCTGAAGGAGGGGCTCGGCAGCCGCTTCATCGGCACGTCCAACGTGCTGCTGGCGATGGACGCAGACCTGGAGGCGATCGGCACCAACGCCCATGAACTGCCGATGGTCGAAGCGGCGCTGGCAATCGACGATGCGGGCGTCGCGGGTGCCCCCTACCGCGTGCTCGACCGATGGCGGCATCATTATGCAGGCAATCTGCTGATCGCCTTGCCCGACGCGTTCGGGACCACCGCGTTTTTACGCGACGCGCCCGACTGGGTGGCGGACTGGACCGGCTTTCGACCCGATTCCGCCCCCCCGATCGCGGGCGGCGAACAGATCATCGACTGGTGGCGCGCGCATGGCCGCGATCCGGCGACCAAGCTGCTCATCTTTTCCGACGGCATGGACGTGGACAGCATCGAAACCGTGCACCGGCACTTCCACGGCCGCGTTCGGACCAGCTTTGGCTGGGGCACCAACCTGACCAACGACTTTCGCGGCTGCGATCCGGAAGGGGCCGATCTCGACCCCATCTCGCTCGTCTGCAAGGTCACCAGCGCCAACGGCCGCCCGGCGGTCAAGCTGTCGGACAATCCCACCAAGGCGACGGGCGATCCGGCGGAGGTCGCGCGGTACTTGCGCATCTTCGGCGAAGAGGGGCGCCAGGCAGCGACGGTTCGCGTGTGAGGCGGGCTGGCACCGGCGGCCACGGCCCCCAATATGGCTGCCGATGAGCCCCCTCCTCCTCGCCCTGGGTGACAGCCTGACCGCAGGCTACGGCCTGTTGCCCGACCAAAGCTTCGCCGCTCGCCTGCAAGCGCGGCTGCGGCGCGACCGGCCGGGCGCGGAGGTGCTGAACGCGGGCATTTCCGGCGACACTACCGCCGATGGCCTGCGCCGGTTGCCGCGCGTCCTGGCGCGGCTCGATCGCAAGCCCGATCTGGCGATCGTCGAGCTTGGCGCCAACGACCTGCTGCGCGGCATCGCACCGCCGCAAACCGAGGCCAATCTGGATGCGATCATCGTCGAACTGACCCGGTGCGACATCCGCGTCCTGCTCGCGACCTTCACCGTGCCGGCTTTCGTGGGTGCCGCGGCGGCGCGCTACAATGCGATCTACCCCAACGTCGCCGCGCGCCACGGCGTGCCGACACAGCCCTTCTTTCCCGATGGCGTCATGGGTCACCCCGCCATGGTCTTGCGCGATCGGCTCCACCCCAATGCGCTCGCGATCGAACGCGTGGTGGACGGCTTCGCGCCCGCCGTTCTGTCCGCGTTGGCCGCCGCGCCGCGGTGAAGTCACCCGCTATTCGCCGGGGCGGTAGCGGCGCTGCGTATGCGCCGCGAGATCGGCAGGCGTAAAATAGACCGGGCGCAGCCGCCCGCCAGCATAATGGTCGATCTGGTCGGCGAAATGCGAAGACCCAGGATCGCCGCTCTGCCCGCCGGCCATGACCGCACAGGCACGCGGACCCGTCGGCGCGAACTCGACCACCGCGACGAAACTGTTGCCGCTCGTCCCGTACCAGCGCTTCGTGTTGTCATAGGCCCGCGCGCCGAACGACGCGAGCGAACCCCATTGCGCGGAAGTGAACGGGATCGGTGTGCTAGGCCTGGTGTCGTCGAACCGGGACTCGATGCGGGCATCCAGCCGCTGGAACCGGTTGATCTCCCCCCAGGGGGTCTGCCAGCGCCCGAAATCGGCGGTCAGCCGCGTCACCGCACGGTCCAGCGCAGCCAGGCGCGCATCGGGGCCGATGCGCGTCGCGATATAGGCCGGCACCCCCAGCTTCGCCGCCCGTGCTTGTGCGCCCAAATCGCGCCAGAGTTGATCACCCCAGAACACCGCCACCGACGTGGGGATCGATTGCGCCGACCAGCGCCGATCCCACTTGCGCAGCGCGTCCACGGGCCCGCGCAGCCGCTCCCTCCGCGGATCGCGCGCGGGCAGCGCGTCATAGGCCGCGAGCAGCGGCGGGATCATCTCGGCGAAGGCGGGCAGGTAGCTGTCATAGGCCGCCGTCATCAGCGTCTCGGGCGTCCATCCCTTCGCGCCCGTCAGCAGCATTGTCGCGTGAACGCCGCGCGCATTCTCCCCCACCTGATCCATATAGCGGGGGAAGTCGGCGGCGCGCGGGCTATCCGGCCCCGCCGTGCTCCACGGATGGTTGTTGGTGTTCATCACCCATCCGGTACCGGGGTTCACCGCCTGCGGCAGTTGGGC
>DASVUT010000210.1:0-3057 GCA_036386955.1 Sphingomonas sp.
TCCCAACCTTCTCCCGCAAGAGGGAGAAGGAGCAAGAAAAGCCCTGTCCTACAGCCGTCGCCCCTGTCAGTCCTACCGGTCGCTCTTTCTCATGTACCGAACTCGCCATGCATGCGGACCGTCTTCCCTCCGCGCGGAAGAACCCCGTCCCCAGCAGACACCTCGACAGTGTGACCCTAGTGTGACCTTTGCGCGCCCAGCGGCCCGTATCACATCGCCAGCGGATCAGGCCCCAGCCGCCCATCCTCACGGTCCATCGCATCGATCGCGGCCATATCCTCCGCGTCCAGCGACAGCTCCAGCGCGGCCAGATTGTCGCTCAGATGCTCCGCGCTTGATGCCTTGGGGATCACCGACAGGCCATGGGCCAGATGCCACGCGATCACCACCTGCGCGGGCGACCGGTGATGCTTGGCCGCGATCCGGACGATCGTTTCGTCGGTCAGCAGCCCCTTGCCCTGCCCGATCGGGCTCCAGCTCTGCGTCACGATCCCGTGCGTCTCGTGATAGGCGCGGGCCTCGCGCTGCTGGAAATGCGGGTGCAGCTCGATCTGGTTGACCACCGGCACCACCCCGGTCGCACCGATGATCGCGTCCAGATGCTCGGGCAGGAAATTGGACACCCCGATCGACTTGGCCTTTCCCGCTTTCCGCAGCTCGATGAGCGCGCCCCACGCCTCGACATAGTCGTTCGCCGCCGGCACCGGCCAATGGATCAGATACAGATCGACCGCATCGGTCCCCAGCAGCGACAGGCTCTCGTCCAGCGCCGCGGCGGCGTCGCGGTGGCGGTCGTTCCACAGCTTGGTGGTCAGGAACGCGTCACTGCCCTTCCACCCGCTGCCGACGCCCATTTCGTTGCCATAGATCGCGGCGGTATCGACGAGGCGGAACCCCAGGTCGATGCCGCGGCGCACGATGCTGGCGGCTTGCGTATCGGGAACCTGCCACGTCCCCATGCCGAGCTGGGGCATGGAACGGCCGTCGTTGAGCGAGAGATCAGTCATGCCCGCTCAACCGTTCCGGGGCCGTGCCGGTTCCGATTGACCCGTGTGGGGCGATCCGCCAAGTGCCGCGCCCATGATCGAAACCATCATCGCCGCCCTGGTCGGCTTTTGCGTCAGCGTCATCCGCGCGGGCGGCTATTGGGGCGTGGCGCTGCTGATGGCGATCGAAAGCGCGTGCATTCCGCTCCCGTCCGAAATTATCATGCCGCTCGCCGGCTATCTGGTGTCGACGGGCGAGTTCAACATCTATCTCGCCGCGACCGCCGGTGCCCTGGGCTGCAACTTCGGCTCGATCTTCGCCTATGAAGCCGGCAGGCGCGGCGGCCGCCCCTTCGTCGCACGCTGGGGCAAGTATTTCCTCATTGGCCTTGACGAGATCGACGCCGCCGAACGCTTCTTCGCCCGCTGGGGAAGCCTTGCCGTGCTGATCGGCCGGCTGCTCCCCGTCATCCGCACCTTCATCGCCTTTCCCGCCGGCGTCGCGCGGATGAAGCTTGTGCCCTTCCACATCTATACGTTCATCGGTTCCTGGCCCTTCTGCTTCGCGCTCGCCTGGGTCGGCCGCGAGCTGGGCGAGAAATGGAACAGCGACCCCCGGCTCAAGGCCGCGTTCCACCAGGCGCACATCGTCATCGGCGTGCTGCTGGTCGCCGCGGTCGCCTTCTACATCTGGCACCGCGTCAACGGCATCCGCAAGACGCGGGTCTGACGCCGCAGCCCTATGGAGCCTGGCGCGCCTGCACCTTGCGCTCGGTATTGGCGCGACCATAGGTCCGGAACTGCTGCGCCGCGCATCCGGTCTGCCCGCCCGCGCCGACCACCGAACAGCTCCCGACCGAATTGGCACCCACGCCCGTCTCGGTCGTCGCCTCCACCTTGGCGGCCCAGGCCGCGTTCTCGGGCGTGACCACGAACTCGCGCAGCTCCTTGGGCATGCGATACTGTTCCTGCGCCGATCGCCGTTCGCAGATCACGATCTCGTCGCCGTCGGTGTTCGTCGGGCAACGTTCGTTGCCGTACAGCACCAGCACCCCGTTGATCGGCGCGCGCTTGGGCACCTCGCCCGGGCCCATCTCGACCGTACGCCGGGGCGCGCCCGGCAGGGCCGGGCCCTGCGCCTGATCCACCGCCCCCGATACGGCCAGCCCGGCCAGCAACAACGCCAACATCATCATCTCCTCAAACTCGCTTCGCGGCCGCGATCGCGACCTTGCAGCCCAGCCGGATCAGCCCGCTCAGCACCGGATATCCCAGCGTGTTCTCCGCGCCCGCCGCCAGCGCATGGTCGCGGTGCTCGACCTCCTCGGCACGGAAGTCGGCGATCGCTGCCGACAGCTCCGGGTCGCTATCGCCCAACGCGTCGAGCTGTTCGCCATAATGTTTGTCGATCTCGGTCTCGACCGCCGCCGTGCACGCCATCGCCGCCTCGGGCCCGATCGCCGCCGTGACGGCCCCCAGCGCAAAGCCAGCGGCGTTCCAGAACGGCTGCAGGATCGTCGGCCGCACGCCGCGCTCCACGATCAGCTTGTCGAAGAACGCGCGGTGGCGCTCTTCCTGCGCCGCCATGTGGTGGATCGCGCGCGCGGCCGGATGCCGATCGCCCAGCACCGCCAGCTGCCCCGCATAGATGCGCGTCGCCCCATATTCGCCAGCCTGGTCGACGCGGATCATCGCGTCCACCGCCTCCGTCCGGTCACCGGGTGTCCAGGTCATCGCTCTCTCCTCATCACCGCCAGCACCGCCGCCGCGCCGCCCAGCGACAGGATGGCGTTCATCCCCGCCAGCGACACGCCCAGGAACGTCCACTGCGCCACGTCGCACCGCACCATCGGCGCATTCATGATCGCCTTCAACCGGTCCGCCGCGCTCGATCCCGCCGTGAAGTCGATCGTCGACGTGCAGCCCGTCAGCCCGGGCCACCAGCCATATTCCACGCCCGCATGGAACACCCCGATCGCCCCCGACACCGCGATCAGCAGCGCCGCGACGATCGTGAGCGCCCGCCGGCCCGGCCGCCCGACGAATAGCGCGAAGCCGGCTATCACCAGCG
>DASVUT010000211.1:0-2486 GCA_036386955.1 Sphingomonas sp.
GTTTCCACCGGCAGCGACGCGACAAAGGCGGCGACCGGCATCAGCGCCGCATCTGCCTCGCCCCGCAAGGAAAAGCTTCGTCCGGCATCGATTGCCGCCGCCACATCGGGCAGCGGGCCGAACGTGACCGTGTCGGAATCGAGCTGGATTACATAATCGTCCGCGCGCCGATCGAGGATGGTCAGCAGGCGTTCCCAGGTACCGCCCTGCGGGCAGGCCCCCGTGTCGACCGCGTCGAGCCTGAGGATTTCGGGATCGCCGCAATGGTATCGCAGCTGCGCGTGGTCCGCCGCGGTCAGCGTGCCGTCGTCCAACACGATCACACGCCCCCGCGCCAAATGCCGGTGCAGCGATTTGACCGCCACCAGATAGGGCAGCAACGCGCGCGTCCCTACCATCGAGAACAGCACCACGCCGTCGTCGCGCGCGACCAGCGGTGGCGTGTCGAGCACGGCGCGCGCCAGCCTGGCGTGGCGCCAACCCTTCCAGTGCCAGTTCAGATGCTCGGTGATCGTCGGCATGCCGCAGCCCTAAAGGGAGGGCCTTAACGCCAGCCTCACACCGACTGGATGTAATCGCGCATCGCGGCCGCATCGGCCTCGATCCGCTCGATCCGATATTTGACGAGATCACCGATCGATACGATCCCGACGAGTCGCCCGTCATCAACCACCGGCAGATGGCGGATGCGGCGGCGGGTCATCAGCGATAGCGCGCCGATCACGGGTTCGCCTGGTGTCACGGTGATCGCGGGCGCGGTCATCGCGGTGCTGACCGGACGCGACAATGCCGCCGGACCATCGGCGGCGAGGCAATGCATCACATCGCGTTCGGAGAACACGCCGACAACCGCGTCGTCGACCACTACGGGGGCCGCCCCGATTCGCCGCGCTGAGAGCAGCGCGACCGCATCGGCGACGGTGATGTCGGGGGCCAGCGTCACTACGGCGTCGCCCCCGGCCCCCTCACGCGCTTTCAGGATGATCGCGATCGTCATGATCCTCGCCCCTTGCCGTCGATTTGTGCGATGAACCTTTCACCTTCCACCGCCAAGGGCAAGTGATGACGCAGTTCGGCCTCGACGATCCGGATCAGGCGCACCACGCCTGGGGCCGGTTCCGCAACATCATGGCGTGGATGATCGCCGCGGCGGGGGCGGCATCGGCTGTGACGATCATCATCATGGAGCAGCTACAGGGGCCGATCCGCATAGTCACCAAGGCGGCGATCCTGGGCGGCGTCGGGGGTTCGGTGCTGCTGGCGGGCGCGCTGATGGGTCTGGTGTTTCTGAGTTCGGGCACCGGGCACGACGAGGATGTCGAGCGGTACGACCCGATGCGCGACTATCGGCGCGACGAGCCGTAACGGGCGCGGCCTTTCGACCGCGCCCGTGGTGGATCATTCGGCGGCGTCGGGCTCGGCGGCCGGGCTGCGCACCCGGCGGCGGCGCGGCTTGGGCGCGTCACCATCGGCATCGTTGGCCGGCATCATCAGCGACGGCGGCAGACGATCGGCGTCGAGAGAGGGACTGTCGCCGGCACCCTCGACATCGGCCGGCTGTTCGACCTTGGCTTCGGACGCGTCGCGGCGCGGACGGCCGCGACGGCGGGCGGCGAGCGGAACATCCGCCTCCAGGATCGCTTCGGCGCGGGCATGCAGCGATTCGCCGGGCTCGATCGGATCGGCGCGATGCTGGCCGGCCACCTCGGCCACAACGGTGCGCTCGCGCGGGCGCTGATCGTCATAGCGGGGACGGGGTTCGCGATCCTCGCGCGGGGCACGATCGGGCCGGTCGGCGCGCGGCTCGCGGTCGCGAGATTCGCGGTCGGAACGCGGCTCACGATCGCCGCGTGGTTCACGCTCAGGGCGGTGCTCGCGGTCAGAACGCCCATTCTGATCGCGCGCCTCGCGTTCGGGGCGCTGGTCGCGGTCGCCGCGCGGCTCGCGCGCGGGGCGCTGATCGCGGGAATCGTCGCGGTCGCCGCGCTGCTCCATCTGCTGTTCGCCGGCGCGGATGGGATCGCCCTCGTCACCGAAATCGTCCGCGTTGCCGTTGAAACCGTCGGCATCGAAATCGTCGCGGTCGCGGCGCGGCTGTTCTTCGAACCGTCCACGCTGGTCGCTGATCACGCGGAAATAATGGTCCGCGAACTGCAGATAATATTCGGTGGTGACGCGGTCGCCCTGACGCTGCGCATCCGAGGCCATGTTCTTGTACTTTTCGTACAACTGGCTGGCATTGCCACGGGCGCGGCTGTCGATCCGGTTGCCATTGTCGCCGCGACCCTGGCGCTGACCGCCACCGTTATTGCCGCCACCGCCACCGCCGGGCCCATTATTGCCACCACGGCCGCGTCGCCGACCGGCCTGCCGATTGTTGATCAAGCTATTCGTCCTCGTTGCGAGATGTTCTGGTCCATTCGCGTCGCTGTCGCGGACCTTCCGGCTCCTCGGGCGTGTCCGTGCCGGAGTGAGCCTTCACGACC
>DASVUT010000212.1:0-3513 GCA_036386955.1 Sphingomonas sp.
AGGCGATCGCGCCGCAACGCGACCAGATCACCCGTGCGGGTCTGCGCCTTGCGCGCTTGCTGGACGAGGCGTTGGACCCGGCGCGAGCCTTCACGCCCAAGCCGCGCGACTGAATATTCGGCACCGTGCCAGAAGCAGCGCACCGCCGAAAGCCTAAGTGACCCTATCCCCTCCCCCGCCAAAGCGGGAGAGGGCTAAGGGAGGTCTTACGCGGCGCGCGCTTTGACGATCTTGCCGGGCGCGCGGGGAGGTTCACCCTTGGGGAGGGCGTCGATCAGCTCCATGCCCGATTCGACCTGTCCCCAGACGGTGTATTGCTTGTCGAGGAAGCGGGCGTCGTCGAAGCAGATGAAGAACTGGCTGTTGGCCGAGTTCGGATCGCTGGTCCGCGCCATCGAGCAGGTGCCGCGGACATGCGGCTCGGCCGAGAATTCCTGCGCCAGATCGGGCTTGGTCGAGCCGCTGGTGCCGGTGCCGGTGGGATCGCCGCCCTGCGCCATGAAGCCGGGGATGACGCGGTGGAACACGACATTGTCGTAAAATCCCTCGTTCGCCAGCTCGGCGATGCGGGCGACGTGCTGGGGTGCGAGGTCGCCGCGCAGGCGGATGGTGACATCGCCTTCGTCGAGGGTCAGCGTGAGGGTCTGGTATTCGGCCATGATGTTCGCTCCTGAAGCTGGCGGGCAGATAGGGGCCCGCGCCCGCGCTGGCAAATCATGCCGCACCGCAGTAGGGAGCGCGGGCGCGTAACAGGGAGGCGGCGTTGAGCGAGCACGAGCTTCCCGGCACGGCCGGCGACCTGGGCGAACTGGACCGCGACGACCGGTTGCGCCCCGAATTCGTCAACGCGGTGCTGGACGCGGTGCGCGACGGGCAGCCCGAGGCGGCGCGCGCGCTGGTCGAGCCGCTCCACCCCGCCGACATCGCCGACCTGTTCGAACTGACCCCGCACGAGGATCGCGCGCCGCTGGCCGGCGCGATCGCCGACCTGCTCGACGGCGACGTGTTCGCCGAAATGAACGAGTGGGTGCGCGACGACCTGCTCGACGCCCTGTCGGCGACACAGGTCGCCGACATCGCCGCCGAACTCGACACCGACGATGCGGTCGCGATCATCGAGGATCTGGACGCCGACGATCAGCGCGAAGTGCTGCGCGCGATGGAGCCTGACGACCGCGCCGCGATCGAGGAGGCGCTGTCCTATCCCGAGGAGTCGGCCGGGCGTCTGATGCAGCGCGAGCTGATCGCGGTGCCCGAACATTGGACGGTCGGCGACGCGATCGATTTCCTGCGCGGGCATGACGAGCTGACGACCGATTTCTGGGAAATCTTCGTCGTCGACACGCGGCATCACCCGGTCGGCACCTGCGCGCTGTCGTGGATCCTGCGCACCCCACGCCACATTCCCATCAGCGACGTGATGAAGCGCGAACAAACGCTGATCCCGGTCGACATGGATCAGGAGGAAGTTTCGCTGCGCTTCCAGAAATACGCGCTGATCTCCGCCGCGGTGGTCGATGGCAGCGGGCGGCTGGTAGGGATGATCACCGTCGACGACATCGTCCACATCATTCAGGAAGAAGCGGGCGAGGACGCGCTGCTGCTGTCGGGCGCGGGCGAAGGCGACATCAACGAGCCGATCCGCGATTCCTACAAGGCGCGCGTCCGGTGGCTGATCGCGAACCTGTTCACCGCGCTGGTCGCGTCGTCGATCATCGCCGCCTTCGAAGGCACGATCGCGCGGATGGTGGCGCTGGCCACGCTGATGCCGATCGTCGCGGGGGTCGGCGGCAATGCCGGCACGCAGACCATGGCGGTGACGGTGCGCGCGCTGGCGACCAATCAGCTCACGCAATCGAACACCTGGCGCGCGATCGTGCGCGAGATGCAGGTCGCGCTGCTCAACGGCGCGACGGTGGCGGTCATCATCGGCATCGGGGTCACGCTGGTCTTCTCCAACCCGGAGCTCGGCGGCGTGATCGCGGCGGCGATGATGACCAACATCGTGTTGGCCGGGCTGGCGGGCGTTCTCGTGCCGCTGACGCTGGAGCGGTTCGGCGCCGACCCCGCGGTGGCATCGTCGGTGTTCGTGACCATGATCACCGATTCGATCGGCTTCCTGGCGTTTCTGGGGCTGGCGACCTTGTGGGGTCTAGGGCGCTGACTTGACGGCGGAATCGCTGCGCCCACATGGGGTAGCATGCTGCATCTGACCAAGGTCGCGTTCGGCGCCGGAAGCGTCGAGGCGCTGGCCGAGCGATTGCGCGTGCGGGGGCAGGAAGGCCCGGTTCATCTGACCACCCGCTATCTGCCCAAGCGGCATGTCGAGGTCGCGGGGAAGGGATCGATGTTCTGGATCCTGAAGCACCAACTGGTCGCGCGCTCGCCGATCCTGCGCTTCGGCGAGGCGGCCGAGGGCCGCGTCGCGATCGAGATCGATTCGGTGCTGGAGCTTGTCCGCACCACGCCCAAGCGCGCGCATCAGGGCTGGCGATACCTGGAACATGCCGACGCGCCCGGCGATCTGGGCGGGGGCGACGCGACGGGGGTGTCGGACCTGCCGCCGGGGCTGGTGATGCGGCTGTCGGAACTGGCGTTGATCTGAGGCGCGCTCACCCTCGCGTACACACCTCCGTTCGTGCTGAGCGAAGTCGAAGCACTTGTCACAAACGCCCGTGCGATGCCCTTCGACTTCGCCCAGGGCGAACGGAAGTTGGGCGCTCGCGCAAGCTCAGCCGCAATCGACGATCCCGCCCCCGCCCGGCTCGACGATGCACTTGGGCTGTCCCGCGATCGTCACGCTGCCCGTGCCGGTGTTGGTGATGCGCGCGGTATAGCGGGCGCGGGCGCGGATGGTGCCTGGACCGTCGACACGCACCACCAGTTCGCTTGCGTCCAGCGCTTCGGCGTCGATCGTACCCGGGCCGTTGTCGAGCAGCCGTGCGGTGTTGGTGCGCCCGGCCATGGCGATCGTGCCGGTACCGATGACGGTGGCGTTGAGCTGCGTACCCTGAACCCCGGTGACCGCGATCGATCCGGTGCCGGTCACCGACAGATCGACGCGATCCGCCTTCATGCCCGCGGCGCGCACATCGGCTCCGCTGCTGATGACGATCGATGTCAAAGCCGGGGTCGATAGTGTAAGACGGATGGGCGCGCCGGCTTGGGCGCGGCCTTGTTCGGCCCAGTCGTCGCGGCTCATCCGCACGACCAGCGTGCGGCCCTCCAGCCGTACGGTCAGCCGGTCGATCACCCGCGCGTCGCCATCGACCGTCGCGCGGGGCGAGCCGGCGGCGACCGTCACGGCGATCGGGCCGTCGACGCGCAGGCGCTCGAAACTGCCGACCTGGACGATGCGCTCGGCCGCCGCAGCCGGCGCGGCGAGCAACAGGAAGGAAAGGAGGCGGATCATCCCCCATCCTGCCACTCGAGCGGGCACGCCGCAATCAGCGGCCGGGCGGGTGGCGCGTGCGATCAACGACCGCAGCGCACGTTGCCCGATCCCATCTTTTC
>DASVUT010000213.1:0-1575 GCA_036386955.1 Sphingomonas sp.
CCGATCAGGCGAGTGCGCAAGTGGCGTTGTTCGTGGCGCTGGGCGGGGGCTGGGACGCGACCACGATCCCCGATCCCGCCGCCAATTCCGTACCCGTAGGATCCCGCTGATGGCCGACGTCGATGAATTCCTGGGCGTGAAGCCCGTGCCGGTCTGGCGCCGCTATATCAAATGGGTCGCGGTGGTGATCGGCGTCGTGCTGCTCGGGCTGCTGGTGTCGCGCTGTTTCGCGGGCGAGGAACCGGTACGCTATTCGACTGCGCCGGTCGCGCGCGGCAATCTGACGGTCAGCGTGTCGGCCACGGGCAAGCTGGCCCCGACCACCCAGGTGACAGTCGGGTCGCAGCTGTCGGGGCTGGTGACGCGTGTCGTCGCCGACGTGAACGACCGGGTGACGGCGGGGCAGCCGCTGGCGCTGATCGATCCCGAACAGATCGACGACCAAATCCGGGCCGGCCAGGCGCAGCTTAACGCCAACCAGGCGCAGGTCGCCCAGGCCCAGGCGACCGTCGCGGAAGCCAATGCGCAGCGCGCGCGGCTGGAGGAGGTGTACCGCCTGTCGAACGGTCGCGTGCCGTCGGCGACCGAGTTGCAGGCGGGACGCGCCAATGCCCAGCGCGCGGTTGCGGCGCTGCGTGTGGCGCAGGCCAATGTCGCCGCGTCGCGCGCGCAGCTGGCGCAGTCGCAGACGCAGCGCGCGCGTGCGATCATCCGGTCGCCCGTTTCCGGTGTCGTGCTCGCGCGGCAGATCGATCCGGGGCAGACGGTCGCGGCATCGTTCAACACGCCGACGCTGTTCGTGATCGCCGAAGACCTGACGCGGATGAAGCTGCAGGTCGCGATCGACGAGGCGGATGTGGGATCGGTGGTCGTGGGGCAGAAGGCGAACTTCACCGTCGATGCGTTCCCCGGGCGGACCTTCCCGGCGCTGATCAGCCGCGTCGATCTGGGGTCGAACCAGACCGTCAGCGCCGCATCCGCCGCGACCACGACCCCGGCGACCACGGCGCAGGTGGTCAGCTATGCCGCCGACCTGACGGTCAGCAACCCCACGGGGCAATTGCGCCCAGGGATGACCGCGACCGCCGACATCGTCACGTCGGACAAGCAGAACGTCCTGCTCGTCCCCAACGCGGCGTTACGGTTCAAGCCGGCGGCGGCGGGGGCGGGGCAAGGCGGCGGCATCACCGGCCAGCTGACCTTCCGCCCGCGCCGCGGCGATCGGCCGGAACGGACGGCGACGGTCGGGCGCGGTGCGACGCAGACGGTCTATGTCAAGGATGCGGAGGGCAAGCCGCAGCCGGTGCGGATCACGACCGGCGACAGCAACGGCACCATGACCGAGGTGCTGGGCGGCGACCTGAAACCCGGCGCGCAGGTGATCACCGGTCAGTTGGCGAGCGAGGGTGGCTGCGGCGGCGGTGCGCCGGGCGCGCGGGGCGGTGCGGGCGGCGGCGGGCGGCGCGGAGGTGGCGGTGGGCAATAGCCCGGAGGCCGCTGCGCCCATCATTTCGCTGCGTGGCGTGACCAAGGTGTACGGCACCGGCGCGACGCAATTCCAGGCGCTCAAAGGGG
>DASVUT010000214.1:0-3481 GCA_036386955.1 Sphingomonas sp.
CAAGCCCGGTCAGCGCCGTGCCGGCGGCGGAAATGACCAGCCCCACCATCACCAGCTGGCGCGGGTTGAGGTTGAGCAGCGGGATGATCCCCCATTGCACCAGCAGCGCCGCGCCCGCGCCCATCATCAGCACGATTCCCGTGGGCTCCAGCGCCAGCGCCGGCGCGACGTTCAGCCGATCGATGACCAGGAAGCCGATCGCCTGGCTGGTCATCGCCTGCGCCTGACCCATCACCAGTCCCGTGATCATCCAGGCGCGGATGCGCGGGTCGAGGAAGCCGACCGCCTCGTCGCGCGATTGCGTCGCGGCGACGACGGTGGCTCCGGTCGGCGCGCCGCCGATCGACGGATAGGCCGATTGCGCCCCGCCCGATCCCGGCTCGGCACGGTCATCGGGCAGCAGGCGGCGCACCGTCACCCACATCGCCGCCCCGAACAGCGCGAACGCGAACGCCGGGCCGGCCAGCCCGATCTCGACCCGCCCGATCCGCCCCAGCACCAGCCACGGCGCGATCGCAGGGCCCAGCACGGTACCCAGCCCGAATGCGGACGCGAGCAGCGTCAGCGCGCGGGTCCGCTCCCCGCGCGTGGTCGAGCCTGCGACCAGCGCTTGCACCGCCGGCGGGGCGGCCGCGCCCAGGCTCCCATAGATCAGCCGTGCGGCGACGAAGGCGGCGAACGCCGCGGTGCCGCCGATCCACCCGTTGATCCCCGCCGCCAGCACCAGCGCGCACAAGGCGAGCGACACCGCGAACCCGCCCATGCCCGTCAGCACCATCGCGCGCCGCCCATAGCGGTCCGATCGCGCCGCCCAGAACGGCGAGGCCAGCGTCCACAACAGCGCCGACGCGGAAAAAGCCGCGGCTACCCCCGCATCCGCCACGCCCAACGACCGCCCCAGCGCCGGCAGCACCGACTGCAGCGCGGTGTTGCCCGCCGCGATGGTCAGCATCACGGTGAACAACAGCACGAATGTCCGGTCGCGCGTCATGTCTTGGGCCAGGCGTAACCCCGCTCCACGCGCGCGACGGTCACCGCATAGCGGTCATACCAATGGTCGCGGCCGCCCTGGCGGATGGCGACATGCTCCGGGTGATCGCGCCAAGCCGCCGCCGCCGCCTCGTCCGCCCAATAGCTGACGGTGATCCCGACCCCGTCGCTCCCGCGCGCGGCATCATGCCCCAGATATCCCGGCTGTTCGGCGACCAGTGCCTCGGTCGTCGCTGCGGCGGCGGCATAGCCTTGGCGGTCGGCATCGGTCCGCTGCGACACGAAGATCACCGCGATGGCGTGGAGGGGAGGGGTGATCATCGCGCCCGGTTAAGCCGGTCACCGGTCCGCGCCAAGCGCCCGCGCACGACCCCGTGCAATACCGCGCGCAACCCCTAGCCTTGCAACGCGTTCGGCAAACGTGGCACGGGTGGGTTACCCGTTCGTGTCGGCGGGATGACAGACGTAAGGACAGCGATGCCAAGTTCGACAACCGCCGCCCGGCGCACGCGATCCCGCCCGGCTGGCGTACCGTCGCCCTGGCAAATGTTTTTCCAGCAATTCCTGAAACATCCGGTCATGGTCGGGTCGATCGTGCCGTCGTCCGATCGCTTGATCGCAAAGATGCTCGCGCGCGTCGACTGGGCCAATACCAAGGTGTTCGTGGAATATGGCCCCGGTGTCGGCACCTTCTGCCAACCGATCCTCGACCGCATGGCGCCCGACGCCATCCTGATCGCGATCGACACCAATGCCGATTTCGTGCGGTATCTGCGCCATTCGATCACCGACAGCCGCTTCTCCGCCGTTCATGGCTCGGCCGCCGATGTCGAGCGCATCGTGCGCGATCACGGGCACGAGCATGCCGATTACGTCCTGTCGGGCCTGCCGTTTTCCACGCTGCCCCCCGGCGTCGGCCCCGCCATCGCCGCCGCGACCCACCGCGTGATGCGCGTCGGCGGCGCGTTCCTGGTCTATCAGTTCAGCCCCCGGGTGAAGGACTTCCTGGTCCCGCACTGGAGCGACATCGACCACGACATGGAATGGTGGAATGTCCCGCCGGCGCAATTGTATTGGGCCTGGCGAGCGTAGGCGCGTCGGCGCAGCGCCGGCGCCGGTGCTGACAGCGTCAGCAACGCGAAGCCCGGCCGGCGGGCCAGCGCAGCAAGGCCCGTTCGACGTCCAGCGGCGGCTTCGCCGTCGCCCCCTTCTGCTATCCACCCAATTCACCCGGGCAGAACAAGAAGGCCCTCACCCAACCCTCTCTCATGAAGAATGGGAGAGGGCTAGAAAAGCAAAAGCCCATCTTCTTAGCCCTCGCCCGCTTGCGGGAGAGGGTTGGGTGAAGGCCTTCTTCTCCCACCAGAACCGCCGCGGCAAAGCCGCGCCGTCGGTCAGGGCGATAGCCCCGCCGGCCGAGGGTTCGGCTGATCCGCGCCTAGCTCCGCTAGGCTTGGGCCTCACCCGTTCAAACCCCTCGACACCCCCGGATCCACCACCGCGATCACCAGATACGCCGCGAACTGCTTCACCCGCTGCCACCACCCGGTATGCGCCTTGTACCAGGCCGCCGTGATCGGCCGGGACCGCGCGATTTCGCCATCGACATAGGCCCGCGCATGGTCGGCGAAAGCGCGGTCCTCGACGCGCAGCATCAGCTCCAGGTTGATGAACAGGCTGCGGACGTCGAAATTGGCCGATCCGATGTGCACCGTGTCGTCGATCACGTATAATTTGGTGTGCAGCTTGGTCGGCTGATATTCGAACAATTGCACGCCTTTGCGCAGCAACCCGGCATAGGTGAACCGCGCCGCCAGAATGGTGGCGTTGTTGTCCGATTTGGCGGCGGTGACGATCCGCACCTGCGCGCTCCGCCGCCCGGCCTTGTCCAGCCGTCGCAGCATCGACGGGGTGGGGGTGAAATAGGCCGCGATCAGGTCGATCCGCCGCGCCGCGCGCATATCGGCACGCACCGTCCGCGCCCAGGGGCTCAACCGCCGCGTCGGCCCGCCGATCAACCAGCGCAAGGGCCCGTCCGTCTCGCTATACTGCGCCAGCGCACGGTTCAGCGGCCGCACACGCGCGCTCGGCCGGTCGATCACCTCCACCAACGCGTCGAAATACGGGGCCATCCGCGCCGCCGCCGGGCCTTCCAGCAACAGCCCCAGGTCGCGCCACGCTTTTTGCGCCGGGGTGCCGAAATAATCATCCTCGACGTTGAATCCGCCGATGATGATCCGCGCCGCCGGCGACTCGCCATCGGCCAGCGCCAGTTTCTGGTGATTGCGCAACAGGTACCGCCGCCCATAACGCGGGCTGAACCGACACAAATGCGCGCCCGCTTCGCGCAAAGGGGCGAAGAACGCGTCGTCGGCGCCGCTGCCAAAGCCATCGACCACCACCGACACCGCCACCCCACGCTTCGCCGCCGCCACCATGCGCCCCAGCACCAGCCGCCCGGTCCGATCATCGGCATAGATATAGTAGAGCA
>DASVUT010000215.1:0-3175 GCA_036386955.1 Sphingomonas sp.
TGGTTGAAGCGCGCAAGCTGAACAGTGCGGAGCGGCAACTCGCGGCGACCGTGTATCACGATACCTTACCCTTCGACCGCATCTACATCACGAATCTAGACCTCGACGCGCCCGTCACGCTCGCCGGAGTGAATCTATCCAACCGCAAGTTTGATTACACGATCAACTGGGTCGATGCTTTTGGTGATATCCTGAGCGACGCGGGCCGACGCGCCACCTTCATTCATGAACTTTGTCACGTGTGGCAGGGCGAGCACGGCCTATGGCCGACCTTCTATATGGGGCAGTCCGCTCTGGCCCAGCTGAAACACGGCGTCGGTGACCTGCTGGACAAACGAGAGTGGCGCGGGTGGGGAAATCATCGCAGCACGACCTTAAGTTTCCTGCGGCAAGCATCGGTAACGACTGGAGCTCGTTCAACGTCGAGCAGCAGGCGTCCATCGTCGAAAGCTGGTTCATGCCGGAGAGTGACCGGATAACACGCGCTGGCCCCGGCCGTGTGCTCATCCATAATTTCGGTCCGGGCGTTTACGGCGGTGGACGATCGCCGCACGACCCCCGCTTTCCGTACGTTCGGGATGTCATTCGCGCGCGTAATCGCGGGGGCTCCGATCGTGCAGGAGCATTGCCGCCTGGCTCCGACCCGCAGATCAAGGCGATCCAGGATAAGCTCGTGGCGCTGTGCTACCTTGATGCCATGCATGCCGACGGGCTGATCGGTCGCCGGCACAGCGCGACGCTGGACGCGGTTGCCGAGTTTCAACGTCGTTACGGCTTGTCGGTCGATCGTGATATCGGCGGTCCTAACAGCGAGACGCGACGAAAGCTGGCGCTGCCCATCGAACGCTTGGTTCGGAAGCGGTGAGGATGATAATCGCTTCGATGATGATCGCGTGGGTCGGTCTTGGTGGATGCCAGCCGGGATCGGCGGGGTCGCTCGATCCAGTCGCGGCACCGGGTGTGGAGCGCGTGGACGATGAAATCTGGTCGCACGCGGCGATCATCAACGAAGGCCCCGTATCGGCTCGGATTGTCGGACGTTGGTCTTCGGAGCGATCACAGACCTTGCGTGTTTCCTATCGGAACAATGGTAAGGCAACCGTCCGCATCGACGTGACGAAGCTCAAGATGGCGCATCCATCCGGCGACGCGGTGCTGCGTACCGCCGTCGATGCCACTGGTGTCAACATGACCGATGCGCGCGAAGACAACGATGCCCCGCGCATGCTTTACCTGGTTGATAAGCCCACCATCTACTCTCCGGTGATGGAGATCGGCCCTGGCCAGACGCGCGATCTCGATAGCTCGTTCACGGTCTTTTCGAATGACGGCGTCGTTGCCGAGGGCAACCGGGTATCTGCCGCGGTTCCTATGCCCGCTGGCCCGCGTTCCATCGCGTTTACGCTCGCCAGTCGATCTATTCTGACCTTCTAGCGCACGCAGCCATTGGCTCTGTCCTACAATCGCATCGCGCCATAGCGTCGAGACCGTGACGCCTTCGCTTCGCCTCGATCGGACCGCTCTTCGAGACGCAGACCTTTGGGGCGGGGTCACTCCCGGGATGACGTATCGCGAACTTCCTGAACTTCCGAACCAGGATCACGCCGGGGACAAGCCCTCGAATCGGTCACCCACGTTGCGGCTGCCGCCTGCATCTGCTTCGTTCCCCGCCATGATCATCCGTCTGCTCGCCGCCCTCCTCCTTCTCCTGCCGCTGCCCGCGCTGGCGCAGCCGCTCACCGCCGCAGAAACGCGGGCGATCGATCAGCTTGTGACCAAGTCGCTCGCCGATACCGGCGTACCGTCTGCCTCGATCGCGGTCGTGCGCGGCGGGCGCGTGGTGCTCGCCAAGGCGTACGGCAAACAGTCGGAGGCGAACCGCCCGCCCGATGCCCGCGCCCTTTATCAGATCGCGTCCATCTCCAAGCAGTTCACCGCGGCGGCACTCCTGCTGCTGGAGGACGAGGGCAGGCTGTCGCTCAACGACCCTGTCGGCCGCTACGTCCCCGGCATTACCAGCGGCGACCGCATCACCTTGCGCCAGTTGCTCGATCACACATCGGGGCTGCAGGATTATTGGCCACAGGACTTCAGCTTCCCCGCGATGGCCAACCCCGTCACGCCGCAGCAGATCCTCGACCGCTGGGCGAAAAAGCCGCTCGATTTCGAACCCGGCGCGCAGTGGCAATATTCGAACACCGGCTATGTCGCCGCCGGACTGGTGGTCGAACGCGTCGCGGGCATGCCGCTGCTCGACTTCCTCCAGGCGCGCATCTTCCGCCCTCTCGGCATCCGCGCGATCGATCAGGATCTGGCGGTCGGCGCGGGCTTTCCGCAAGGCTATAAGCGGTTCGCGCTCGGCCCCGTCCGACCCGAGACGCCGGCCGCGCACGGCTGGCTCTATGCCGCGGGGGAACTCGCCATGTCGGCGGAGGACCTCGCCAAGTGGAACATCGCCCGGCTCGACCGCGCGATCCTTCCCGCCGACGATTGGGCGGCGCAGGAGACCGCGACCAGGCTCGCCGATGGCAGCTCGACCGGCTACGGCCTGGGCGTCGTCATCGGTACGCAGAACGGCCGCCGCTTCGTCGAACATGGCGGCGAGGCGGTCGGATTCCTGTCCGAATCGATCGTGTTCCCCGACGACCGCGCATCGATCGTGGTGCTGACCAACAGCTGGTCGGGCGACGCGTACTTGCGCATCGCGCGCGGCATCGGCACCGTGATCCTGCCCCCGCCGCCCGTCAGCGCCGCAGACGCCCGCGCGCTCGCCCGCGTCCGCACCGTTTATAATCAGCTTCGCAACGGTCGCGTCGATCCGGCCTTGCTGACCGAGAATGCGCGCTACTTCTTCACGCCCGTAGCGCTCGCCGATCACCGCACCAGCCTGTCGCCGCTCGGCACCCCCACCGCCATCGTCCAGACGGGCGCGACGCGGCTGCGCGGCGGTTTCGAGCTTCGCGCCTTCCGCGTCACGCTGCCGTCCGGCGCCCTGACGATCAGCACCTTCGCCGATCCCGCCTCCGGCCGCATCGAACAATACATCGTGTCGGGGGCGCAGCGATGACCGACTTCGCCGTCCTGCTCCAGCCCGACCGGGGCCAGCCCGCGCGCGCCATCGAACTGATCGCCGACTTCGATACCTGGCTCGCGCATCAGCCGCCGCGCACGCGCG
>DASVUT010000216.1:0-3392 GCA_036386955.1 Sphingomonas sp.
CTCCAGATCGGCGAGCCGGAACGCCGCCTCGTCATCGAGATCGGCAACCTGCGCCACGAAGCGCATGTCCGGATAACTGTGCGAGCGCAGCCACGAGATCGACCAGTGACGCCGAGTTCCCGCAATTACCTCGTAATCATGAGCAGGATCACCCTCGACCCGCCGCACAACCGCAGGCACCTTCTGCCCACCCTCGGCAACGATCGAGTCGATTAACTCGCGGCAATTCTCGTCTGACAGGTGCGCATAGGCGCGCGCGTTGCCCGGCCATATGCGAACGCGCGCCGGATCGAGTAGCAGCTGCGTGACCTGCCGGACCTCGCCGCTCGCGACCCGCGCCAACGCCGACTCGCGGCCGAGCAGCGTCGTTCCGCGTAAGCGTTCGGGCGCGCGCTCCGCGACTGGGGCCGGGGAGGGCGCGTTCTCTCTTTCGTCTGCATCGTCCGATAATAACGCACTAAGATAGTCGGCCTGCTTACGCGCCATGACGCACCTCCCGCGTAGAACGTAAGCGGAACGGAAGTTTGTAGGAAAGCGGGCTATGCGGCGGCATGGATCACCTCCTCCTCGCTCGCGGGCGCCACCCGACCCCAGCCTTGGCGGACCAACTGCTCCACCTGCGCCAGTGCCTCGTCAAGGTTGGCGCGACTGCGCTTATGCGTCTTGGGCGTGCCAATCGGCTTCTCCAGCTCGTACACCGTCATCATCCGCATTGCGGCGTGGCTGATCTCTGCCGACTCGAGGATCGGCACGGGCAGCAGTGCGGGGCCGAAGCTCTGCTCCATGATCGCGCGCACCATCGCGTGGCTCGGATCGTTGCCGTCGAACTTCGAGCAGATCAGCCGCACGAAGCTGTAATCAACCTCGATCCCCGCGCCTGCCAGCTGTGCCAGCACCTGGTCCATCATTGACAAAAACTGAACGGTGGAACAGAAATCGGGCGTCGTCGCCGCCAGCGGCACCAGCAGCGCATTGGCCGCCTGCATTACCGCTAGGCTGATCGTGCCTAACGCCGGTGGCGGATCGAGCAGCACGACGTCATAATTGCGCGCAAGTTCGGCCAGCCCCGCCTTCAGCTTGCGGAACCGCGCCGCCAGCACTGACCCGCCATCGCTGCCCGCGGCGGCCAGCTCGTATTCGACATCGAAGAGTTCGAGGTTGGACGGGATTAGGTCGACGTTCGGCCATGGGGTCCGTTTCACCGCGTAAAGCAGGTCGGCTTGGGTCGGTTCGATCGAGAGATAGGGGTATAGCGTCTCGCCACGCGTGACGTTGAAATGCGGGTTGAAGCCGAACAGCGTCGTCGTTGTCGCCTGGCTATCGCAATCGACGACCAGTACGCGGTAGCCCTGCACCGCGAGATAGTGAGCAAGGTGACAGGCCACAGTCGATTTGCCGACCCCGCCCTTGAAGTTCTGCACCGCGATGATTGCGGCCGTATCGAGCGGGGCGCGCTCCGGACTGGCCCCCAGCACCTGACGCATGTTGAGCAGTTCGTCGACGGAGTAGCCGAGCCGGCGACCGTTCTCGGAGGCCGGGGCAGGGGGCAGTCGCCCGTCATCCTCCGCCATGCGGATACGATTGGTCGAACAGCCGAGCAGCTGAGCGGCCTCCGCAATGCCGAAGCGAATGTTGAGGCCCTTGCGGCTTTCGGGCAGGAACGCCTTGCGCCGTAATCGCTCGATCATTCGCTCACCGGCACCCGCCAGGTCACCAATCTGCCCTACTACTGAATGCCGCTCGGCCAAGCCGTTACCCCTTGAACCTTTTCGGGCAATAGCTTGCCAGATTGCATTCAGAACGGCAATGGTCAGCAATGAAGAGTGAGGGGACCGGAGGCCAACATTATCTTGGTTAACGCGCGAGCGCGACGTGAAAGTGGCGGACGCGGCGTCTTATCACCTACTGGAGCGTGACGCGGCGCTGTCGGTCGAAGACGCCGTCACGGGGACCGCAAGCGGCAACATGCTGATCGACATGGGGTTCGAGGAGCAGGAAGCCGAATCCGCGATCGAGGTCGATCCGTCATTAGGGGAAGAGTTGTTCGGCGAAGGTCGTCGACCATCGCCATCCACTCGGATCGAGGTCGCGGCCGAGGCGACCACGCTGGCGGCGGTGAAAGCGGCCGCGCCTGAGCGGGTGAGTGTGGAGGATGGCGCGATCGGGTGACCGGCTTCCTGCGCGAAGGAGAAAAGGCCACGATCTACGCCGTGCTGCCCGCAGCCGTGGCCCAGGTGGTGCGCGAGCGGGTCGACGCGTATGAGGCCGAACATGCCCACACCGCATCGCCCGCCGAACGCGGCGAGACGTTCGTCGTGCCGCGGCTGATGGCGTGGGTGCAGGGCAACCTGGTGTTCGCCGACACCGACCGGCTGCTCGAGTACTTCGACTGGTCGCTGCTCGATCACGGCCACCAGCTGACACCCGCACAGTTCGACATAATGGAAACCGCCGACAGATTCGGGATCCACCTGGAAGGTGACCAGCTGACCCTTGCGCAAAACGATCACAGTGATCAGCTGATGCTCGACGTGCCGGTCGACGGGTGGAGCGAGCCCGGTCTGGTGACCCTGCTCGCCCAGCAGTTGCGCAGCGATGACGTTCGTCCGGCCGAACTGCTGCGATGGCTTACCAACGTTGTGGCGTTCCTCGTAACCGACAGGCACATTCCGTTGGCGGCGCTGATGCGGTGCCGGTTTATCCTCGCCCGCCGCCCGCACGACCGCCTCGCCGTCATCCGCCAGGACGCGCGCGCGTCTGCGTACCAGACCTGCCTGTTCGCTCCCGACGCAGCGCATGCGCTATCGTCCGACGAAGGCTTCATGTTCGCCGAGGGCATGTTCGTCGGCGTGCCCGCCTATCGCGGCACCTATCGCTTCAAACACCACTTCCTACCCGCCGTCCCCGCGTTCGACGGCGAGGACGGTGGCGCGGAATTCAAGGCCGCCCAGCTGGTGGGTGCAGTCTCTGAGGTGGAATATTGGGTCCGCAACGTCGCCAATCATCCATCAGCCTTCTCGTTGCCGCTGGTGGGCGGGCAGACCTACCCCGACTTCGTCGCCAAGGTGAAGGATGGCCGCACGCTGGTGGTCGAGTACAAGGGCGCGCACTTGGTCCGCGACGCGGCGGAAAAGCGACTCGTTGGCGAGCTGTGGCAGGCAGCGAGTGAGGGCCGGGGGGGGGTGTATGTCTTTGCTGAAAAGGATCGCGGCGGCCTCGACGTGCGGGATCAGATCCGCGCGGCGTTGGCGACGTCCTGACCGGACGTTGCCGCTGCTTTGCCGATCCGATGCCGGGCTATCAAGCCGCTGATACCTGCACTATTCGTCGAAGAGGACCAGCCATGTTAGGCTCTGGGGCAAACCAGCAATGCTGCGCCCCGCGACTACCGT
>DASVUT010000217.1:0-2026 GCA_036386955.1 Sphingomonas sp.
CACGGTCACCCGCGCCCGGTCCAGCCCCACGCACTTTGACCGCGACGGATTCCTCGCCGCGGGCCGCGCCCTCCTGGCCGCCGAGCTGCCCGTGCCCGGCGGCATCCGCCTGCTGGGCCTGACGCTATCGGGCCTGGTGCAGGACACGGCCGACGCACCCCAGCCTCAGCTCCTCTAGGCCCGGCGGACCGCCTCCGGTTTGATATATTCGTGCCACAAGGTGATCGGCGCGAGCGCGGTCCATCCGCAGAAATCGGGCTTCGATGCGTTACCCCGCTCCAGGACATCGGGCGCGTAGTTCTCCCAGAACGTATCCGTCTGCTCGAACACGCGCGCCACCGACCAATAGAATTGCCGCGCCAGCCGCTCGGCCACGTCCCCCCGGCCCACCCGCTCCAGCCCGCGGATGATCATGTAGTTGGTGGGTGCCCAGATGCCGCCCAGCCAATACCCTCCCTTGGGGTCGAAGCCGCGCTGATCCGCCGGAAAGGTCGCCACCGGCGTCCGCCGCCAGAACGACGCCGGGTCGGTCAGATGCGCGATCATCCGCGCCAGCCGCTGCTTTGGCACGAGATCGGCGATCAGGGTCCAGAACATGCCAATATGCTTGCGCATGATCGGCTTTCCATAGCCCAGGTCGTAATAGAAGCCCGTCGCCTCGTCCCAGCACCGGGCATTCACCGCCACCTTGATCGACCGGTGGAGCCGATCATATCCGGCCACATCGCGAGACTGGCCGATCAGGCGTGCGATCGTCTTCATGTTGAGCGCGAACAGCGCCATCTGCGCGCTCATGTCGACCGACCGGCCCTGTCGGTTCCAGCGCGAATCCAGCGTGTCGTGATTATAGATCTGGGGAAACAACTGGACGAGCGGGATGCCTTGCTCATCGTCCTTCCATCCGATCGGATAGCGCGGGATATTGTCCATCCCCGACCCCAGACCGTCGCTGATGAACAGCCCATCATCCATCCGGAACGCCGCGACCAGCCAGTCGAAATGCCGTTTCAGCTGGGGATAGACCCGAACCAGCCGATCACGGTCGCGCGATTGTTGGTAAACCTCCAGCTCGGCAAAGGCGAGCAGCGGCGGGTTCGTCGCCACCGGATGATCCTTCGACCAGAACGGTTTGCCCTGCTTGGTATATTCGCGACAGATGAAGCCGTCGGCGTCTTGGAACCGGTAGAAATTGTCGAGAGCATTCTCGATCGGCAGCACGCCCAGATGATATTTGGCGTAGGTCGCGATGAAGCACGTGTCCCAGTAGAAGATGTTGCTGCTGAACGCCGCATCGGTGAAGGGCTTGCGGAAATACGGGTCCTCGGGCCCGCCGCGTACCTTCTTCAGCGCGATGGCCAGAGCCTTGTCGTACATGCGCTTCTGCAATGCCGCGTCGACCGCCCAATCCTGCGCCTGCGCCGCGCGAAGGACAGCGGGCGTGAAGAGCGTGCCCACAGCTACCCCCGCCTGCACGATGAACTGCCGTCGCGTGTCGATCATTGTCGCTCTCCCTCCGCCCAACGTTGCCACAGCGAGGCATATGCCGATTAGTCTGTCAGCTTGACACATTGATACTGCGCTTAGCGACCGCGTCAACGCCGGTTGGGCACCGATGACCGCAACCACATGTTTACCTTGACGGTTAACCGTGATTGGAAGAGTCCCGCTCAAGGACGAGGGGGGCAGAACGATCGACGCGTGGTTCATTACGGCGCTGACGCTGAGTGCGGCTGGATACGGCGTGTACCTGCTCGGGCTGCGTCGCCACCTGGTGGAGCCGAACCGCGCGTCCTGGCTGGTGTGGAGCGCCGCCACAGGGGTGGAGGCGGCGACCTATGCCGCAGTCAATCCCGGCGCGCCTCAGGGCTGGATCTTCGCCATGTCGGCGTTCGCCTGCGCGGTTGTCACGCTGGTCATGTGGCGGCGCTCGCGCTGGCGCTCACCCAGCGCCCCCGAAACCTTCTGCATGGCCGCCGCGCTCGCCGCCTTACTGCTGTGGCTGGCGTTCCGGGAGACCTTCTGGGCG
>DASVUT010000218.1:0-6133 GCA_036386955.1 Sphingomonas sp.
CGGATAGTGCGGTGTCGGAGGTGGGTTGATCCGCATGAGGCCTCAGGGGGGTATCAACCCACCCCTAGCCCCTCCCTTTCCGGGAGGGGCACTGGGGTTCGTGCGTCATGCCCCCTCCGTCGCCTTCGGCGCCACCTCCCCCGTGAAACGGGGGAGGGTTTGGAGGCGTGACGCTCTGTCCTACAGCGGGTGATCTGGCTTAGCCCTTCGCCGGTGAGCGCGGGAGGCGGGTGATGAGTGCGAAGACGAGTGCGGCGCGGCGGGCGGCGTTCTTCGCGGCGTTGCGGGCGACGGGAAACCAGACGGTGGCGGCGGAGCGGGCGAAGGTTTCTAGGTCGTGGGTGACGCTGCACCGCGCGAACGATCCGGCGTTCCGGGCGGCGATGGAGGAGGCTGTGGCGGCGGCGAAGGCGGCTCTGTCGCAGGCAGAGGTGGCGGAGCCGGGGGCGGGGTGGCGCGACCAGGGAGGCGAGGAGCTGGTGGCGCGCGGGAGCAACGGGCGGGTGACGCAGATCGCGCGGGCGCGGCTTCGCCAATGGACGCCGCGCGTGGAGGCGCGGTTCCTGTCGGTGCTGGCGTCGAGCTGCAACGTGAAGGCTGCGTGCGCCGAGGTCGGGCTGAGCCAGGAATCGGCTTATTGCCATCGCAAGCGGTGGGGCGGCTTCGCGCGGGCGTGGGACCAGGCGCTGGAGATCGGTTACGACCGGGTGGCGACCGCGCTGGTCGCGGCGGCGGGGGCGATGCTGGGCGACCACGATTATGAGCCGGAGACGAATGTGCGCATGACCTCGGTCCGTGACGCGATGACCCTGCTCAAGATGCACCAGGCGCGCGTGCACGGGGTCGGCAAGCTGCCGGGTCGCCGGCCCAGGCCACGGACGTTCGATGAGGTGCGGGACTCGATCTTGCGCAAGCTGGAGATGATCGAGCGGGCGCGGCTGGCCGAGGCGCGGGAGCGGAAGGAGGGCGTCACGCCTCCTTGATGTCGGGGAAGCCGCGAGGCGAGGGCGGGTCGTCGGCCGTGCCGCGCGCGAAGATGGCGGTGTCGCCGGGCATGACCTCCTGCCGGGCCCAGACATCCCAGCCGATGTGGATGAAATCGGGCGGACCGAAGACGCGGACGGCGCTTGTGTATTCGTCACCGCGAAAGGCGATGAAATGGACGGCGGGCGGGGGCATGGTCGGGCGGGAAACGCGCGAACGGCGTGGACGGACGCGCCGACCGGCGGAACGGGGGATGCGCGGGCGGGTTTGTGTGGGCGATACCAAGAGGAAGCATGATGGCCCAGCAGTCGCGGCGGCAGACCACCCCCTGGGCGATGCCCTGGGCCGACAAGAAGGCCGTGCTGATCCGCACCTGGAAAGAGGCGGGGGAGGACAATGTCGGCATCGTCGCGGCGGGGGTGGCGTTCTACGGATTTCTAGCCATCGTGCCGCTGATCGCGGCGACGGTGCTGACCTATGGCCTGGTCGCCGATCCGCGCACGGTGCTGGGCACGATGGAGCGGCTGACCCAGGTCATGCCGGCGCAGGCCGCCGATGTGGTCGGCGAACAGTTGATGAGCGCGGTCCAGACATCGGGCGGCAAGAAGGGGTTCGGGCTGCTGCTGGCGCTGGCGCTGGCGCTGTTCGGGGCGCGCAACGGGGCCGGCGCGGTGATCACGGCGCTGAATATCGCGTATGAGGAAAAGGAAAAGCGTGGCGTCGTGATGCTGAACCTGACGGCGCTGGCGATCACGGCGGCGGCGGTGCTGGTGGCGATCGTGGCGGTGGGGGCGATGACGGCGCTGAGCGCGCTGGACGAATGGCTGTCGCATTCGCCGGTGCTGGCGCTCGTGGGGCAGGTCGTGTCGTATCTGTTCCTGGCGCTGGCGGGCGCGGCGGCGGCGGCGACCCTGTACCGCTTCGGCCCGTCGCGGACCAAGCCGCGCTGGACCTGGATCACGCCGGGGTCGATCCTGGCGTCGGTCGGCTGGGTGGTGCTGACGCTGGGGTTCGGGTTCTACGTGTCGAGCTTTGGCAATTACAACGCGACCTATGGGTCGCTCGGCGCAATCGTGGTGCTGCTGACGTGGCTGTACCTGTCGGCGTATATCCTGATCTTCGGCGCGGAGCTGAACAGCGAGTTCGAGCATCAAACGGCTGGTGACACGACCGCGGGCGCGAACAAGCCGGCGGGGCGGCGTGGGGCTTGGGCGGCGGATCATGTCGCTGGGGAGGGTGCGCCCGCTGCGCCGGTGCGCGGTAAGCCCGCGCATCCTGCCCCGGCGGGCGGGATGGTCGCGAGCGCGGTGGCGACGGGGGTTGCGATCCTGCTCAAGCGCCGTTGGTCGGCGCTGGTGCTGCTCGTCGCGACGGCCAGGCTGGCGCGCAAGCCGGACGAAGCGACTGGTCGTGCCCACTGAAGCCGCCTACACCGGCGGGCCAACACGGGAGAGATCATGAAGCTCGCCAGTCTGAAACAGGGTCGCGACGGTCGGCTCGTCGTCGTGTCGACCGATCTGGCCTGGTATGCCGATGCCGGGCATATCGTGGCGACGTTGCAGGAGGCGCTGGACGAATGGGCGCGGTTCGAACCGCTGCTCCGCAATCTGGCGACCGACCTGGATCACGGGGCGATCCCGCGCGAACGGTTCCACGAACATGACGCGGCGTCGCCGCTGCCGCGCGCCTATCAATGGGCGGACGGATCGGCGTATGTGAACCATGTCGCGCTGGTGCGGCAGGCGCGCGGGGCGGCGATGCCCGAGAGTTTCTGGCACGACCCGCTGATGTATCAGGGGGGATCGGACGCGTTTCTGGGGCCGCGCGATGCCATCCCGCTCGCCGACGAGGCCTGGGGGTGCGACCTGGAGGCGGAGGTGGTGGTCGTGACGGACGACGTGCCACTGGGTGCCACCCGTGACGAGGCGCTGGCGGCGGTCCGGCTGGTCGGGCTGACCAATGACGTGAGCTTGCGCAACCTGATCCCGGACGAACTCGCCAAGGGGTTCGGATTCTTCCAGTCCAAGCCGGCATCGGCGTTCTCGCCGGTGTTCGTCACGCCCGACGCGCTGGGCGACTGGTGGCGGGACGGCAAGCTGCACCGCCGCTTGTGCGTCGACCTGAACGGGCAGGCCTTTGGCCGGGCGCAGGCGGGCGAGGACATGGTGTTTGATTTCGGCACGCTGATCGCGCACGCCGCCAAGACACGCGCGCTGGGCGCGGGGACGATCGTCGGATCGGGAACGGTGTCGAACCGCGATGCGGACGGCGGGCCGGGCAAGCCGATCGCGCAGGGCGGCGTGGGCTATTCGTGCCTAGCGGAATTGCGCACGGTGGAGACGATCACCGGCGGAGCGGAGGTGACGCCGTTCCTGAAGACTGGCGACACGGTGCGGAGCTGGGCGGAGGAAGATCGGCATCATCCGATCTTCGGGGTGATCGAGCAGATTGTGGGGTGAGTGGGGCAGGGTTGGTGACGGGCCCCCTCCGTCAGCCTGCGGCTGCCACCTCCCCCGTGAACGGGGGAGGAGATTAGAGACACATAAACCCGCTTGAAATTATATTACTCGGACGCAAAAGGACGGCATGAGCGACCCCATCCCCAATCTGCCGCCGCTGTCGCTGCATGTGCCCGAGCCCAAGTTCCGCCCCGGCGACGCGGTGGACTTCGCCGAGGTGGAGGTGCCGGCGGCGGGCAGTGCGCGGCGGCCCGATTCGGCCGCACCCGCGCGTGAGTTCACCGATCTCGCCTATACGCTGATCCGGGTTCTCGATGACGAGAACTGCGCGGTGGGGCCGTGGGACCCCCGCCTGTCACCCGATATGCTGCGCCGTATGTTGCGCAGCATGGTGTTGCTGCGGGCGTTCGACGAGCGGATGTTCCGGGCGCAGCGGCAGGGCAAGACCAGCTTCTACATGAAGGCGACGGGCGAGGAGGCGGTCGCGGTGGCGCAGACCTATGCGCTCGACCGCGACGACATGTGTTTCCCGTCCTACCGGCAGCAAGGCATCCTGATCGCGCGCGATTACAGCCTGGTCGAGATGATGAACCAGATCTATTCGAACCGGGGCGACAAGCTGCAGGGCAAGCAGCTGCCGATCATGTATTCGGCCAAGGATCACGGGTTCTTCTCGATCTCGGGCAACCTCGCGACGCAATATCCACAGGCCGTCGGCTGGGCGATGGCATCGGCGGCCAAGGGCGACAGCCGGATCGCCGCGGTGTGGTGCGGCGAGGGGTCGACGGCGGAGGGCGATTTCCATTCGGCGTGCACCTTCGCGAGCGTCTACCGCGCGCCGGTGATCCTGAACGTCGTCAACAACCAATGGGCGATTTCGAGCTTTTCGGGCTTCGCGGGCGCGGAGGCGACGACCTTCGCGGCGCGCGGGGTGGGCTATGGCATTGCGGGCCTGCGGGTGGACGGCAACGACGCGCTGGCGGTCTATGCCGCGACACAGTGGGCGGCGGAGCGTGCGCGGACGAACCAGGGCCCGACGCTGATCGAGCATTTCACCTATCGTGCGGAAGGTCATTCGACCTCGGACGATCCGGGCCAGTATCGCAGCAATGGCGAGCCCAATGCCTGGCCGCTCGGCGATCCCGTCCGGCGGCTGAAGGATCACCTGATCGCGATCGGCGAATGGGACGAGGAACGCGACGTGGCGCAGGACAAGGAATGCGCCGATCAGGTGAAGGTGGCGCAGAAGGAGGCCGAGAAGAACGGCATCCTGGGGCATGGTCTGCACCAGCCGCTCGACACGCTGTTCGAGGGGGTGTTCGAGGAGATGCCGTGGCATTTGCGCGAGCAGCGGGCGCAGATGCTGGCGGAAGAGACGGCGAGCGGGCGGCCATGGGCGGGGAAATGAGCCACCTCGTCACCCCGGACTTGATCCGGGGTCCCGCTGCCTTGAGCGGCCCGAAAGAAGCGGGACCCCGGATCAAGTCCGGGGTGACGGAGTTTGCATGACTGACTTAGCCAATCACGATGTCGTAGCGGGCGACAGCGGCGCGGGAGCCGACACCACGCGCATGAACATGATCCAGGCGATCAATTCCGCCATGGACGTGATGATGGAGCGTGACCCCGACGTGCTCGTCATGGGCGAGGATGTCGGCTATTTCGGCGGCGTGTTCCGCGCGACCGCGGGGTTGCAGGCGAAGTACGGCAAGCGCCGCGTGTTCGATACGCCGATCACCGAAATCGGCATCATCGGCGTCGCGATCGGGATGGGCGCGTACGGCCTGCGCCCCGTGCCCGAGATCCAGTTCGCCGATTACATCTATCCCGCGCTCGACCAATTGGTCAGCGAAGCGGCGCGGCTGCGCTATCGCTCGGCGGGCGAGTTCACCGCGCCGATCACCGTGCGAAGCCCTTACGGTGGCGGCATCTTCGGCGGGCAGACGCACAGCCAAAGTCCGGAGGGCATCTTCACCCACGTGTCGGGGATGAAGACGGTGATCCCGGCCACGCCCTATGACGCCAAGGGCCTGCTGATCGCGGCGATCGAGGACAATGATCCGGTCCTCTTCTTCGAGCCCAAGCGCATCTACAACGGCCCGTTCGACGGCCATTACGCCCGCCCGTCGCGCAACTGGTCGCAGCATGCCGGCGGCGAGGTGCCCGAGGATTACTACCGCATCGACCTCGGCAAGGCGGCGACGGTCCGTGCGGGCAACGACCTGACGATCCTCGCCTATGGCACGATGGTGCACGTCGCGCAGGCGACGGTCGAGGAGATGGGGATCGACGCCGAGATCATCGATCTTCGCACGCTCGTGCCGCTCGACATCGACACGATCGAGGCAAGCGTGCGCAAGACCGGGCGCTGCATGATCGTGCACGAGGCGACGCGCACCGGCGGCTTCGGCGCGGAGCTGTCCGCGCTGGTGCAGGAGCGCTGCTTCTATCACCTGGAAGCGCCGATCGAGCGGGTCACCGGCTTCGACACGCCCTATCCGCACAGCCTGGAATGGGCCTATTTCCCCGGCCCCGTCCGCATCGGCGAGGCGATCCGCAAAGCGATGAAGGACTGACCCGGCGATGGCGCGCTACAATTTCCGTCTGCCGGACATCGGCGAGGGCATTTCGGAAGCCGAGATCGTCGCGTGGCACGTCACGGTGGGTGAGCGGGTCGAGGAGGACGGCCG
>DASVUT010000219.1:0-5948 GCA_036386955.1 Sphingomonas sp.
CATGGGGCTTGCCTGGGCCGCCATCTTTGCGATCGGGTTGATGATCTTCAGCCAGCGCGACCGCTTTGGCGACCTGCGCCGGCTTTGGGCTGACCAGACCGTCACGGGCGGCGAAACGCGCATTCGCCAGTCGGAGGATGGCCATTTCTATGCCGACGTCCGCATCAACGGCATCGAGCGGCGGTTGCTCGTCGATAGCGGCGCCACCACGACCGCGTTGTCGGAGGCGACCGCACAGGCCGCCGGCATCGACACCGGGTCCAGTCCGTTTCCGGCGATCCTCAGCACCGCCAACGGCACAGTCGTCGCCAGGACGGGCACCGCGGCCACCGTCATCGTCGGATCAATCGAGGCTCGCGATCTCAGCGTCGTGGTGGCACCGGAGTTCGGCGACGGCGACGTGCTGGGCATGAACTTCCTGTCGCGATTGGCGTCATGGCGGGTCGAGGGGCAGACGCTCGTGCTCGTCCCTGAACGCCCGTGAGCTTTACATAATATATCTTATCGGATCGGCGGATTGCTGATGATCGAGCGACTGGTGGCGATCATGACCTGCCTGCGCGGCCCCGGCGGCTGCGAATGGGACGCCGCACAGACATGGGCCAGTATCGCGCCCTACACGATCGAGGAAGCCTATGAGGTCGCGGACGCGATCGCGCGCGACAGCGCCGACGAATTGCGCGACGAACTCGGCGACCTGCTGCTGCAGGTCGTGTTCCACGCCGCCATCGCGCACGATCGCGGCGCGTTCACGCTGGCAGACGTCGTTACGGGTATCTGCGACAAGATGGAACGCCGCCACCCGCACATCTTCGGTGCCGCTGCTGCTGGCGGTCACCATCAGTGGGAAAGCATCAAGGCGCAGGAGCGCGCCGGCAAGCCGGGCGGCGCGCTGGCGGGCGTCGCGCTCGGGCTGCCGGCGCTGCTCCGCGCCGAAAAGCTGCAGCGCCGCGCCGCGCGGGTTGGCTTCGATTGGCCCGACGCCGCCGGCCCGCGCGCCAAGATCGATGAGGAGATCGCCGAGGTCGAAACCGCGACCGACGCGGATGCGCGAGCCGAGGAAGTCGGGGACCTGTTGTTCGCGGTGACCAACTGGGCGCGCCATCTGGGCGTCGCGCCCGAGGACGCGCTCCGCGCCGCCAACGCCAAGTTCGAGCGCCGCTTCGCCGCGATGGAAGCCGCCGATGCGGACTTCGCCTCCTGCTCGCTGGGCGAGCAGGAGGCGTTATGGAACGCGGTCAAACGCGCTGGCTGAACCGGTCGTAATCACCGGGCGATAGCCGCACGTCATAGCTCGCCTCGTCACCCTCGACCGCCTGCGCCAGAACTTCGCCATGCGCGTGAAGCCACGCCGCCCCCGCGCCGTCCCCGGTCCCGAGGGTAATCGTGTAGCGGCGATGCCCCTCGGTCAGCTTGGCCGCGATGGAATCGACCATCGCGTCGACCCCCTCGCCCGTCACTGCGGAAATCATCATCACGTCGTCGCGCCGCGTCGCTTGCGCCAGGTAATCCTCGCGCGCTTCCGGCTCCAGCAGGTCCAGCTTGTTCCACACCTCGACCATCGGGGCCGTCGCCTCGACGCCCAGATCGGCCAGAACAGCCTCCACATCGCTCCGCTGCGCCTCCGTATCGGGATGCGCGATGTCGCGGACGTGGACCAGCAGATCGGCCGACAGGACCTCCTCCAAGGTCGCCTTGAACGCCGCCACCAGCTGCGTCGGAAGATCGGACACGAATCCCACCGTGTCCGACAGGATTGCCTTGTCAATGCCGGGCAGCGTGATCTGGCGCAATGTCGGGTCCAGCGTCGCGAACAGCAAATCCTCCGCCATGACGTCAGCACCCGTCAAGCGGTTGAACAGCGTCGACTTTCCGGCGTTGGTATAGCCGACCAGCGCGATCACCGGCCATGGCGCGCGCTGGCGCCGATCACGGTGGAGCCCGCGCGTGCGGCTCACCTGTTCCAATTCGCGCTTGAGCCGCGCCATACGGTCGCGGATCAACCGTCGATCCGCCTCGATCTGCGTTTCGCCGGGGCCGCCCAGAAACCCGAACCCGCCGCGCTGCCGCTCGAGGTGGGTCCAGCTGCGCACCAGTCGTCCGGCCTGGTAATCCAGATGCGCCAGCTCGACCTGTAGCCGACCCTCCGCCGTCGCCGCGCGTTCGCCGAAGATTTCCAGGATCAGCCCGGTCCGGTCGATCACCTTCGCCTTGAGGGCGGTCTCCAGGTTTCGCTGCTGAACAGGTGTCAGCGGCGCGTCGAACACGACGAGGCTTGCGTCCTCCTGTTGAACCAGCACGCCGATCTGCTCGACTTGACCGCTGCCGATCAGCGTCTGCGCGCGCGGTTGTCGCACCCGCAGCGTGACCTTATCGGCAACGACCACGCCGATCGCCGCCGCCAGCCCGGCGGTCTCGTTCAGCCGCGCATCGGCGTCGCGGGACGAACCGCCCTGATCGGGCAGCACGACGATCGCGCGCGCGCCGCGAGCATATTCATTCTTGTCGCGATCGAATCCGGCGCTCAATCCTCGTCCTCCGTCGTTTCCTCGGCCAGGTTCAGCGGACGGGCCGGCTGGATCGTCGACACCGCATGCTTATAGACCAGCTGCGCCATGCCATCACGTTGCAGCAGCATGCAGAACAGATCGAACCCGGCAATGTGTCCCTGCAACATGACACCGTTGATCAGGAACATCGTGACGCTGTCGTCGGACTTCTTGACCGCGTTCAGGAAAATGTCCTGAAGCACCGGCTGCTTGCGGGTCGGCTCTCCACCTGCGGCCTCGACGATCGGCGCGAGGTCCATCGTGCCGGCGGGCATGATCGTCGAAATGGCATGCTTGTAGATCAGCTGCGATTGGCCATCGCGGCGGAGCAGGACGGAGAAATTGTCGAACCAGGTGACGATCCCCTGGAGCTTCACGCCCTTGACCAGGAACATCGTCACGGGCGCTTTGGATCGGCGCAGCGCATTCAGGAACAGGTCCTGGAGCGAGGCTTGCTTGTCGGCCATGCTCAGCCTTTCTTGTTGGCGGGTCGTTGCCCCGCATTGCGCCGGTGCCCGGCGTCGGATCGCGGCATGTGCCGCAGCGTGATTATGGGGACGCCTTGGCGGCGCGGCTAGTCCTCTCGCGTCTCCGCGATGCCTAGCAGCTTCAATTTGCGGTGCAGCGCCGATCGCTCCATTCCGATGAAGCTGGCCGTGCGTGAGATGTTGCCCGAGAACCTGCGGATCTGAACGCGCAGATATTCCCGCTCGAACGTTTCGCGTGCCTCGCGCAAGGGCGATCCCATGATCGCGCCACCGCCTGCCCCGCCTGCATCGCCGCGCTCGCCCATCACCTCGGCCGGGATCATGTCGAGCTCGATGCGTCCGATCCGATCGCCCGGGGCCAGGATGATCGTGCGCTCGACGACGTTGCGCAGCTGCCGGACATTGCCAGGCCAGTCATAGGATTGCAGCGCGACCATCGCATCGGCGGCGACCTCCGGCGTGGGCACGCGTCGGTCGGCGGCGTAATGGGCGACGAAATAGTTGACCAGCGAGGGGATGTCCTCGCGCCGGTCGGCCAGCGGCGGGATCACCACTGGTACCACGTTCAACCGGTAATACAGGTCCTCGCGGAACCGCCCTTCGGCGATCTCGTCGGTGAGGCTGCGCGCGGTCGCCGACACCACGCGGACGTCGACCTTGACGATGCGGGTCCCGCCGATCCGGCTAAAGCTCTGATCGGTCAGCACGCGCAGGATCCGCCCCTGCGTCGCGATCGGCATGTCCGCGATCTCGTCCAGGAACAACGTGCCGCCATGGGCTTGTTCGAGCAGCCCCGGGCGGACGAGGTCACCCCCCTCCTCTACCCCAAACAGCTCCTCCTCGACGCGTTCGGGCGTCATGCGCGCCGCGCTGACGATCACGAACGGGGCCGAGGTCCGCTGGCTCCAGCTGTGGAGCAACCGGGCGGCGACTTCCTTGCCGACGCCGGCCGGCCCCATGATCAGCACCCGGCTGCCCGTCGCCGCCACGCGCTTCAGCGTCGCGCGCACGCCGTTGATCGCGCCCGAGCTGCCCGTCATGTCGGTTTCGCGCCCGACGCTCGCGCGCAGCGATGCGACCTCGCGCCGCAGCCGCTCGGTCTCGGTCGCGCGTGCCACCATCAGCAAAAGCCGCTCGGCCTCGAACGGTTTTTCGATGAAGTCCGCGGCACCCTTGCGGATCGCCGCCACGGCCGTGTCGATATTGCCGTGCCCGGATATGACCAGCACGGGGATCGACGCGTCGCGGCGCTTGATCTCGTCGAGCAGCTCCAGCCCGTCGAGCCGCGACCCTTGCAGCCACACGTCGAGCAGGACGAGCGACGGCCGCCTGGTCGCGATCGCCTCCAGCGCCGAATCGCTGTCGGCAGCCGAGCGGGTGTCATAGCCTTCGTCCTCCAGCACGCCGGCCACCAGTTCACGGATGTCGCGTTCGTCGTCGACGACAAGGATGTCGAGCGCCATGGAAATCAGCTCCGATTACGCGTGAGGGCCGCGAATTGGCCGGTATCGGCCGGATCGTCGTCGGTTTGTTGTACGAACAGCGCGAGTGCGGCCGTATCGAAGGACAGGGTCACGCACGTGCCGCCAGCCGCCCGATCGGTGAAGCCGATGGTGCCGCAATGTTCCTCGGCGATCTTCTTGACGATGGCGAGGCCAAGCCCGGTGCCGCGCGCGCGCGTCGTCATGTAAGGCTCGACGATCCGGTCACGCTCGGCCGGCAGCCCGATGCCGTCATCCTCCACCGTGATCGCCACGCGGTTGTCGGAGGGCTGCCGGAGCGTCATGGTGATCTCTCCGCCTTCGCCGCCCCGCGCCTCGATCGCCTCCACCGCGTTTTTGACCACATTGGTGAGCGCCTGGCCCAGTTGACGCCGGTCGCACACCATCGACGGCGCAGGATCATCATGGACCAAAGCGAACCGGATCGCCGGATGCGCGACCTCGTGCAGGAACAACGTCTGGCGCGCGATATCGAGCAGCGGTTCGTACACGAACACCGGCTTTGGCATCCGTGCGAACGAGGAGAACTCGTCGACCATCCGCCGCAGATCGCCAACCTGGCGCACGATCGTCTCCGTCAATCGTGCGAACACCGTGTCGCCGGCCTCGATCTTGCTGCCATAGCGCCGCTGGAGCCGTTCGGCGGCGAGCTGGATGGGTGTCAGTGGGTTCTTGATCTCGTGCGCGATGCGCCGTGCGACATCGGCCCAGGCGGCGCGGCGCTGATCGAGCAGTTGTTGCGTGATGTCGTCGAAGGTCAGGATCGGGCCCGCGTCGGTGCGTGCGATCCGCACCGCAAGCGTCTTAGCGTCACCGTTGCCGCGCACCTGCGCCGTCGCCTCGCGCGCTCCGCTTTGCAGCAACTCGGCGAGCTGTGGGGCCACGTCCGCCAGCCGCTGTCCGATCACGCCGTCGTCACCGGTGCCCAGCAGCGCGGTGGCGGACCGGTTGGCGATGCGGATCGTGCCGTCGGCGGCGGTGGCGACCACGCCGGCCGAAACGCCCGCCATCACCGCCTCGATCAGGGCGCGGCGCGTGTCGAGCTGATCGTTCGCTGCAACGAGTGCGCCGTTCTGTTCCTGAAGGCGCCCAGTCATCTGGTTGAACGCGCGTGCCAATGTGCCGACCTCATCGCGCGTCAGGGGGTCGGGGACGCGCGCGTGAAGATCGCCCGCGGCGACGCGCCGCGCTGCGTCGACCAGTTCGCCGACCGGCCTCACCAGCCTGTCCGCCAGCGCCAGCGCCGCCCAGACCGCGAAGCCTACGATCAGCAGCGACAGGATCAGCAGCGCGGCGTTGAACCGCAGCTGAAGCGACCGGGCCCGGATCAAAAGCGCGCGATAGCTCGCCATCGCCGCCTCGGCGCGCGCGGTATAACCTTGGATCTGGCGGGGGTCGGGGTAAACCAC
>DASVUT010000220.1:0-2314 GCA_036386955.1 Sphingomonas sp.
CCCTCCACCCGCGAAGAGGCCTGGCGCTGGGCCGATCCGGAGGCGATCGCCGCCGCCGCCGCGATGCCGGTGTCCGACGTCGTCCATGAACCCGCGACGCTCCTCCTGGACCTCCCCGGCGCGCGCCTCGTCTTCATCGACGGCCGCCTCGACGACACGCACACGAAACTCGGCGCCGTCACGCTCCGCCGCATCGCCGCCGGCGACCACGCGCTGGGTCAGCGCGCGACCGGCGACGGCTGGGCGCTCGATATCGCCGCGCACGCCGCCGCCGATCCGGTCCAGATCGTCCACCTCGCCACCGGTAACGCCAATCATCTGCCCGCCGAGATCATCCTCGCCGACGGTGCCAGTGCAGAGGTCGTCGAGACCTATGTCGGCAGCGGCTGGCAGAATCGCTTCACCCGCCTGACGCTCGGCCAGGGCGCACGCCTCCAGCGCAGCGTGCGGCTGCTCCAGGCCGGCGGCTTCAACTCGATCCGCGACGAAGCGTCGCTTGCCGCGAACGCCCATCTCGACACGGCGATCCTGGGCGCAGGGGACGCCGGCACCCGCATCGACGCACAGCTCGTGCTCGCGGGCGATGGCGGGTTCGTCGACTATGGCGGTGCGCTGCTGACCCGCCGCGACGGGCGTCAGGAGTGCGCCGTCCGCGTCCGCCACGCCGCGCCCAACGGAGGCAGCCGCCAGATCTGGCGCGCCGTCGCCGCCGACCAGTCCACCGCCAGCCTCGCCGCCGCGGTCGAGGTCGCGCGCCACGCGCAGAAGACTGACGGCGTGCAGTCGCTGCGCGGACTGCTGCTCAAGCGCACCGCGACGGTGAATCTGAAGCCGGAGCTTGAAATCTTCGCCGACGACGTCAAATGCGCGCACGGCGCGACGGTGGGTGAACTCGATGCGCGGGCGCTCTTCTACATGGAATCGCGCGGCATCCCGCCGGCGCGGGCTCAGGCATTGCTCACCCGCGCCTTCGTCGCCGACGCCATCGATCGGATCGGCAACGAGGCCGTCCGCGATGCGTTCGCCGCCGATGCCGACGCCTGGCTGGAGACTGCATTATGACTGCCCTGCGCAAGGTTGCCGCTGTCCTACACACGCAAAAAGCGCCTTATCGTGGCGCATGGCACCCCCCTGTCGCCGCTCCGAAACTCATTTTTGAACCCGACAGCGTTTCGGAGGACGCATTGGGAGGACCACGTAGTGCGAACATCCTGAACTTTGGAATAGCCGGTATGGTCCAAGGCACGTTTCTGTGACGTCGGCCGAGCCGCTCGATACGCTGGCGGACTTCCCGGCGATTCCGGGCGGCTGGGCCTATCTCGACACCGCGGCTACCGCGCAAAAGCCGCGCGCCGTCATCGACGCGATCACGCGCGGCTATGCCCAGGACTATGCCACCGTTCACCGCGGCGTGTATCAGCGATCGGCGGACATGACGCTCGCCTTCGAGGCCGCCCGCGCCCGCGTCGCGCGCTTCATCGGCGCGGCGGCCAGCGAGTGCGTGTTCGTGCGCGGCGCGACCGAGGCGATCAATCTGGTCGCGCAAAGCTGGGCCGGAACCCAGCTCAAGGCCGGCGACCGCATCCTGCTGTCCACGCTCGAACACCATAGCAACATCGTGCCGTGGCAGCTCGTGGCCGAACGCGTTGGCGCCGCGATCGATGTCTGCCCGCTCGACCGCGACGGCCGCATCGATTTGGACGCGATGGAGGCGATGCTGACGCCCGCGCACAAGATGGTCGCGCTGGCACACGTCTCCAACGTGCTCGGCTCGGTGCTCGACGCCCGCCGCGCGACCGACCTGGCGCATGCCGTCGGTGCCAAGATCCTGCTCGACGGGTGTCAGTCGATCCCGCGCATTCCGGTCGATGTCGGCGCGATCGGGTGCGACTTCTACGTGTTTTCGGGGCACAAGCTCTACGGCCCGACCGGCATCGGCGTGCTGTGGGGCAGGGCCGAACTGCTCGACCAGATGCCACCCTGGCAGGGCGGCGGCGCGATGATCGACCGCGTGAGCTTCGCCAAGACGACCTATGCCGACCCGCCCGGCCGGTTCGAGGCGGGAACGCCGCACATCGTCGGCGCACTGGGGCTCCACGCCGCCATCGCCTGGGTCGATGCGATCGGGCTCGACCGTATCCATGCGCACGAAACCGCGCTGGTGGCCCGCGCCCGCGACGCGCTTGGTTCGCTCAACAGCGTGCGGCTGCTCGGGCCCGCCGATTCGGCCGGCATCGTCAGCTTCATGGTGGAGGGGGTGCATCCGCACGACGTCGCCACCATCTTGGATGAAGGGCATGTGGCGATCCGCGCC
>DASVUT010000221.1:0-3404 GCA_036386955.1 Sphingomonas sp.
ATGCCCTTCGACTTCGCTCAGGGCGAACGGGCGGATTTGAACCGCCGCCTCAAACAAAGGTGAACTGCCGCCCGATCGCGGCGTGGAGCCGCGCATTTTCGTCGATGAAGCTTTGCAGATACTGGTGCAGCCCGGCGACGATCACCTCGCCGCTGTTGGTGCGCGTCATCCGCATCGCGCGCGCACGGGCCATGCGATCCGCCTCGCCGTGCCGCCCCGTGCGCCGTGCCAGCAGGTTGAGCACGTCCACCGTTTCTTCCACCGACGCCGCCAGGCTGCGCGGCAATTCGGCGCGCGCGAGCAGCAGGTCGATGACGTTGGCCGGAGTCAGCCCGTCCGAATAGAGCCAGCGATACGCGGTCACCGCCGACACCGTCTGCAGGATGGTGGTCCATTGGTCCCGGTCGACGACGCCGCCCACCTGTTCGCCCGCTGGCAGCAGGATGTGGTATTTGACGTCGAGCAGCCGCGCGGTGTTGTCCGCCCGCTCCACCGCTTGCCCCAGGCGGATGAACCAAGTCGTCTGGTTGCGCAGCATCCGGTGCACCGCGCCTTCGAACCCGCGCGTTTCATTCTTGACCGCTTCGACCAGGTTCAGCGCCGCGGTGGTGTTGCCCGCGTCGGCACCCCCCTCGAACGCCAGCCATGCGCCGTTGATCGCGGTCCACGCCTCCCGCGTCAGCGCGGTGCGTACCGCGCGCGCGTTGGTGCGCGCCATGTCGAGGCAGCGCACGATCGATCCCGGATTGCGCGTATCGGTCGTCAGGAACCGCGCGACGCTGGCCTGATCGGGCGGGATCGACCGCGCGGCGAACGCCTCCTCCGCGTCCGTCACCGCCAGCGCCGATGCCCATGCGGCGTCCCCCGCCGGGCGCGACGACAGCACGTCGAGCCGAACCGTCGCCTCCACGAGCCGGGCGATGAAATCCGCGCGCTCGAAATAGCGGCCAAGCCAATAGAGCGAGGATGCGGTGCGGCTCAGCATCCTAAATCCTCCCCGGAACGGGGAGGTGGCGGCGTAGCCGACGGAGGGGTCCCACGATTGCGGCGGGCACGGGCGTGGCAGGCGTGGGCCCCCTCCACCACTTCGTGGTCCCCCTCCCCGGTCCGGGAAGGATTGGGGCGGATCACGATCCCATCCCCTGCGCCTGGACCATCGTCCCCATCCGCTGCCGCTGGCCTGGCGCATCGTCCATCAGCACGAAACTGTCCTTCGTCCCGCCGCCCTGGCTGGAATTCACCACCAGCGATCCCTCTTTCAACGCCACGCGCGTCAGGCCACCCGGCACCACCTGCACGCCCTTCGACCCGGTCAGCACGAAGGGCCGGAAATCGACATGCCGGGGGCTCAGCCCCGAATCCGCCATGGTCGGCACGGTCGACAGCGCCAGCGTCGGCTGCGCGATGTAGCGGTGGGGTTCGGCGATGAGCGCGGCGCGGAACGCCTCGATCTCGGCGCGGCTGGCGGTCGGGCCGACGAGCATGCCATAGCCGCCCGACCCGTCGACCAGCTTCACGACCAGTTCGTCCAGATGATCGAGCGTGTATCGCAGCGCGGATGCCTCGCGGCACCGCCACGTCTCCACATTGGGCAGCTTGGCCTCGCCGCCGGAATAGAAGCGGACGATTTCGGGCATGTAGCTGTAGATCGCCTTGTCGTCGGCGACGCCGTTGCCCGGCGCGTTCATGATCGCCACGTTCCCGGCGGCATAGGCGGCGATCAGGCCGGGCACGCCCAGCATCGAATCGGGCCGAAACACCAGCGGGTCGAGATAATCGTCGTCGACGCGGCGATAGATCACGTCGACGCGCACCAGCCCGGCGACGGTGCGCATCCACACCACATCATCGTCGACCACCAGATCGGCCGCCTCGACCAGCTCGACGCCCATCGAATCCGCCAGGAAACTGTGTTCGTAATAGGCCGAGTTGAAATGGCCGGGGGTCAGCACGACGCACACCGGATTCGCCCCCACACCGCGCGGCGCGACCGACCGCATCGTCTCCAGCAGCCGGTCGGGATAGCTGTCGACCGCCGCGACGCGGAAATCGCGGAACAGCTCGGGGCACAGCCGCAGCATCGCCTCGCGGTTCTCGAGCATATAGCTGACGCCCGATGGCGTACGCGCGTTATCCTCCAGCACGAAGAAGTCGTCGGGCCCGGTGCGCACCAGATCGATGCCGCAGATATGCGCCCAGATGCCGTGCGGCGGGCGCATGCCGGCGATCTCGGGCCGGAACTGCGCATTGCCGAGCACCAGATCGGCCGGCAGCACGCCTTCGCTCAGGATCCGCCGCTCGCCATAGATATCGTCGAGAAACGCGTTGATCGCCTCGACCCGCTGGATCAGCCCTTCGCTGAGGCGCGCCCATTCGGTGCCGGTGAACACGCGCGGCACGATGTCGAACGGAATGATCCGCTCCGACGCGTCATCATCGCCGTACACCGCGAAGGTGATTCCGAGCTGGCGGAACGTGGTCTCCGCAGACCGCTGACGCCGGCGCAGCTCTGGGGCGGGCGTATTGTCCAGCCACTGCGCCAACGCCGCCATTTCGGCGCGCGGGGGCGCGTCGCCGGAATGCCCCATGATCTCGTCGAACGCCGGTCGTGTCCCCATCGTGTTCAAAAGCCTCCGACGGGTAAGGGGTTCCATTTCGTTTCAGGCCCTCTCCCGCTCTTCGCGGGAGAGGGTTGGGTGAGGGCCTTCTTCTGTTTAGTCGGACAGCAACCACAGAAGAAGTAAGAAGACCCTCACCCAACCCTCTCCCATGAAGAATGGGAGAGGGCTCGAAAAAGCAAAAGCTCGATCTACTCCGCGTACTTCACCGAACAGCCATAGGGCCGCGTTTCCGCAACCGACACGGGCTTACCCGTGCGCAGCTCGGTCAGCGCCGCCGTCACATGGTTGCGCGCGCCCGCGATGTCGGCGGCATTGGCGGTCGGCTTGTCGTCGATCCCGCCCTGGTACCGCAGCACGCCCTTGCCATCGATGATGTACAGATGCGGCGTGGTCTTGGCGGCATAGCCGCGCCCCACGCGTCCTTGCGGGTCGAGCAGATAGGCGGTCGGTTTCGCCTTGGCACTGGCGACAAAGGCCTTGGCCTCGGGCCCGGTCATGTGGCCCTGCTTGCCCGGCGCGCCCGAATTGATCGACAGCCACACCGCGCCCCCGGCGGTCGCCGCCGCCTGCGTGCGCTGCATATTGCCGCTGTTATAATGTTTCTGCACGAAGGGGCAGCCGGGGTTGTTCCATTCGAGCACCACCGTCTTGCCGCGATAATCGGACAGGCTGACGACCTTGCCGTTCGCATCGGTCAGCCGGAAATTGCCCGCCACCGCGCCGGTGGCCTGTTGCGCATGCGCCGCGCCGGCCAGCATCAGCGCGGCGACCGCGCCCGTAATC
>DASVUT010000222.1:0-2053 GCA_036386955.1 Sphingomonas sp.
CCCCGGCCTTTGCCGGGGTGGGCTCCCCTCCCTTTCAGGGAGGGGAGAAGTACGTCACCCCCGCCCCCGCTTCGCCCAGCGCGCCAGCCCCGTCTTCGCCGCCGCGACCTGTTCTGGCGACAGGTCCTCCACCCGCCACCCGCCGAACAGCGCCGCGTCGCCATGCGGGGCCTTGGCCGGGTCGGCGCGCGACCAGCCCGTCACCTGCGCCAGATCGGGGAGCTGCGGGGCGTCGCCGGGCGGGTCGTCGTCGTCGTCCCAATAGTCGTCCGCGTCGTCGTCGTGGTCTGACGCGCCGTCGCCCCGCACCAGGTGATCGGTCCACCAGCCGGGCGCGCCGCGCGCGCGGGCCTTTGCCTGGGCGATGGCGGAGGCTTCCTCGTACCGGCGCTGGCGCTCCTCCCACATCGCGGTCAGCCGGAACGCATGCGCCTCACGCGATTCTCCGCGGCGGCGGCGGACGTGCTGCTGTTCGGCGATCAGCCGCGCTTCCTTCTGGTGCAGGTACATCAGTTGCAGCGCCTGCGCCGTCGTCATCGGCGGCATGTCGGGCGGTTCGTTGTGGCGCCACGCGTCGTCGCGGTGTGCTTCGGGCAGGAAGCCGGCGGTCAGCGCCTGTTCGAGCCGGTCATAGCCCTCCTGCAAGGCCAGCCGCCATTCGCGCGCGAAGCCGGGGTCGGTCCGGCGACGGCGATAGAATGCCGCTTCCGCCGCGCCCGCCGCCGCCGCCGACAGCGATATGTTCGCGCTGGCCGACAGCGCGCTCAGGAACGCCTGTTCGCATGCCTTGGTCAGCTTGCCCGGTTGCGCCCGGCGGACCTGCAACCGGCCTCCGTTGGTGCGCACCACCACCGGTTCGCCGCCCCGCGTGCGGTGCGGATCGGGCGCGCCTCGCGGGGCGACCGGTCCCTGCTTGCCGCGCGCGTTGATCCGGGCCTGCGCGGTGGCGAGCGCCGCGTCCCACCGCGTCGCGAACGCCGGGTGCTGGCGGCGGCGGTGCTGGATCGTCCCGTACTTGATCCCGGTTTCGCGCGCGGCGAGGCGGACATTGCCCGTGCGGGCGAGCGCGCGCAGAAAGGCGGCGTTCTCGAGGCATTGCGCGCGGGTCAGCGGACGGGCCATGCGCCAGGCCATCTCTACCTTGATTTCCAACATTGCAAGCTGTAACGCGCGGCGCTTCCAACCTCCATGTTCCCTCGCGAAGGCGGGGGTCCAGTCTGGGCTCCTTCTCACGCGGGAGCACAGGGATTACGGAACCACCGTGGGAGGGCGCTCGCGTCCGTTCGAACCACTCATCCGAGAGAGATCATGGCGAAAAAGATTACCGGTTACATCAACCTGCAGGTGCCCGCGGGCGAGGCCAAGCCCGCGCCGCCGATCGGGCCGGCGCTGGGGCAGCGCGGCGTCAACATCATGGAATTCTGCAAGGCGTTCAACGCGCAGACGACCGAGGTCGAAAAGGGCACGCCGCTGCCCACCAAGATCACCGTCTATGCCGATCGCTCCTTCTCGTTCGAGACGAAGTCGCCGCCGGCGACCTTCCTGATCAAGAAGGCGATGAACCTGAAGTCGGGCTCCAAGGAGCCGGGCAAGATCTCGGCGGGCTCGATCAAGCGGTCGCAGCTGTCGGACATCGCGCAGGCCAAGATGAAGGACCTGAACGCCAACGACATCGACGCCGCGACCAAGATCATCGAAGGCAGTGCACGGGCCATGGGCCTGACCGTGGTGGAGGGCTGAACATGGCCAAGCTGACAAAGAAGCAGAAGTCGAACACGGTTTCGCCTGAGAAGCTGCACGGCATCGACGAGGCGATCGCGCTGGCGCGGACGGGTGCGACGAGCAAGTTCGACGAAACGATCGAGGTCGCGTTCAACCTGGGCGTCGACCCCCGCCACGCCGACCAGATGGTCCGCGGCGTCGTCAACCTGCCCAAGGGCACCGGCAAGACCGTGCGCGTGGGCGTCTTCGCGCGCGGAGCCAAGGCGGACGAAGCGCGCGCGGCGGGCGCCGACGTGGTCGGGGCCGAGGACCTGATGGAGACCATCCAGGG
>DASVUT010000223.1:0-3215 GCA_036386955.1 Sphingomonas sp.
CAGGGCATCATGGGGCATTCAATGGGCGGGCACGGAGCGTTGACGATCGCATTGCGGTCGCCGGACCGGTTCCGCAGCGTGTCCGCCTTTGCTCCGATCGCCGCACCGGGGCAGGTGTCCTGGGGCCGCAGGGCGCTCGGCGGTTATCTGGGCGACTATGCGGCCGCATGGCGGCGGCACGATGCGGTCGCGCTGATCGAAGACGGCGCGCGGGTAGCCGAGTTGCTGATCGATCAGGGCGATGCGGACCCGCATCTGGAGGAGCAATTGCGCCCGGACCTGCTCGCCGCCGCCTGCACTGACGCGGGCATTCCCCTGACGTTACGGATGCAGCCAGGGTACGACCACGGTTATCTGTTCGTGTCGACATTCATGGCGGAACACGTCGCCTGGCATGCCGAGCGGCTGCGGAGGCCTTCATGACCGAGACACCCGACGATGGCGACCTGGTGGAGGACATCGGCGCGCCGGAGATCCCGGCCGAGGTGACGCAAGCGATCGCGACCCTGATTCGCTGGGCGGGTGACGACCCCGACCGTGAGGGCCTGGTCGATACGCCGCGGCGCGTCGCCAAGGCGTGGCGCGAATATTGCGCAGGGTATCGCGACGAGCCGGGGCAGCATCTGGCGCGCGTTTTCGAGGAAGTCGGCGGCTATGACGAGATCGTGCTGCTGAAGGATATCCCGTTCCAGTCGCACTGCGAACACCATATGGCGCCGATCATCGGCGTCGCGCACATCGCGTATATGCCACGCAACCACGTCGTCGGCATATCGAAGCTGGCGCGCGTGCTGCACGCCTTCGCCCGGCGGTTGCAGGTGCAGGAGCGGCTGACGGCGGAGGTAGCGGATTGTATCTGGACGCATCTGAAGCCGCTGGGCGTCGCGGTGGTGATCGAGGCTACGCACGCCTGCATGACCGCGCGCGGCGTGCGGACGCCGGGCGTCAGGATGTCGACGAGCCGGATGATGGGCGTGTTCCGGGACGATGAGCGCAGTCGCAAGGAAGTGCTGGCGCTGATCGGCGTCCGCGGCGCTGGGTGACGCAGCTCGCGCTGGTCACCGGCGGGTGTCGGCGGCTGGGCGGCGGGATCGCTGCTCGGCTGGCGCGGGCGGGCTATGCGCTCGCGATCCACGGCAGCCATGACGCTAGGCCGGATGCAGAGCTGACGGCGGTTCTGGCGGAGACGGGAGCGCAGTGGCGCGGGTTCGTGGCGGACTTCACCGACCCGTCCGCCGCGGCGGGGCTGTACGGCGAGGTCACGCAGGCGTTCGGCCGGGTACCCGATCTGCTGGTCAACGGCGCATCGGTCTTTGATCAAGATCGGCTGGACAGCGTGACGAGCCGAGGGCTTGCGGATGCGTTCGCGGTCAACTGCGCGGCGGCGGTGCTGCTGGTCCAGGCGTTCGCGGCCGGGGGGACGACGGGCGGGCGGAGCGTCGTTAACATCCTCGATCAGCGGATCGTCCATCCACACCCCGATCAGCTGGCCTATACACTGGCCAAGCTGGCGCTGGCGGGTTTCACGCGGATGCCGGCCGACGGCGTGCGGATGAACGGCGTCGCGCCCGGGCTGACCCTGCCGACGACCGACTATGACGCGGCGCAGATGGCCGCGCTCGCGCGGCGGATGCCGCTGCGGGTACTGCCGGTCCCCGACGCGATCGGGAACGCGGTCCTGTTCTGTGCCTCAACACCGTCGCTGAGCGGGCAGGTCCTGTTCGTCGATGGCGGGGCGCATCTGGTCGCGTTCGAGCGCGACTTCATGCACCTGGACGAGCCGTCAGGCACGGTTGGCGGCTGACAGGACGGCGCGGACACTCGCGGTCGCGATGTCGGTATCCAGACCGACGCCGAAGACGGTGCGCCCATCCGCCGTGCGGCATTCGACATAGGCGGCGGCCCGGGCGTCGGCTCCGTGACCGATCGCGTGTTCGCTGTAATCGACCACATCGAGCGTCGAACCGGCATCGGCGAGCGCCGCCACGACGCCCGAGATGAGCCCGTTGCCCCGGCCGCTGATCGACCGTTCCTCGCCCTCGATCGCGACGCGCCCGACGAAGAGCCGCTGCCCTTCGGCTCCGCTCTCCTGGTAATCGCGCAGGACGATCCGGTCGGTGGCGCGCGCGAGATAGGTGGCTTCGAATCGGCTCCAGATGTCGGCGGCGTCGAGTTCGCGGCTGGTCTCGTCGGCAAGCGCCTGGACATGCCGGCTGAAGTCGGCCTGAAGCCGCTTGGGGAGTTTGAGCCCGCGATCCTGTTCGATCACCCAGGCGACACCGCCCTTGCCCGATTGCGAATTGACGCGGATGACGGCTTCGTAGCTGCGGCCGAGATCAGCGGGGTCGATGGGCAGGTAGGGAACTTCCCACAAGTGATCGTTGCGCGCCGCCTGCGCCACGAACCCCTTCTTGATCGCGTCCTGGTGTGAGCCGGAAAAGGCGGTGAAGACAAGGTCGCCGGCATAGGGCGTGCGGGGATGAACGGGCAGGTTGGTGCAATAGCGCACGGTGTTCACCACCGCGTCGATGTCCGACAGGTCGAGCCGCGGGTCGATGCCTTGCGTGTAGAGGTTGAGCGCCATCGTCACGAGGTCGCAATTGCCCGTCCGCTCGCCATTGCCGAGCAGGCAGCCCTCGACCCGGTCCGCGCCCGCCATCAGCCCCAGTTCCGCCGCGGCGACGCCGGTGCCCCGGTCATTATGGGTATGGAGCGACAGGATGACGCCGTCGCGATTGGGGATATGGCGGCCGAACCATTCGATCTGGTCGGCATAGATGTTGGGCGTCGCAGCCTCCACCGTGGCGGGGAGGTTGAGGATCAGCGGGCGGTCCGGCGTGGGGCGCAGCACGTCCATGACGGCGGCGCAGACCTCCACCGAGAAATCGAGCTCGGCGGTCGAAAAAGTCTCCGGGCTGTATTCGAAGTGCCATTCCGTCGCCGGCTGCTTGGCGGCCTCATCGCGGAGCATGCGGGCGCCGTCGACCGCGATCGCTTTCACCTGGGCGCGCGACATATCGAACACGATGCGGCGCCAGGCGGGCGAGACCGCGTTGTAAAGGTGGACGATGGCGCGCTTGGCCCCGTGCAGCGAGGCGAAGCTGGTTTCGATCAGGTCGCGCCGTGCCTGTGTGAGGACCTGAACGGTCACGTCGTCGGGGATGCGGCCGCCGCGGATCAGGCCGGCGATGAAGTCGAAATCCGTGGCACCGGCG
>DASVUT010000224.1:0-2062 GCA_036386955.1 Sphingomonas sp.
CCGAGATTGGCCTGAACTTCAGCCAATCCTTCCTCGATCCCGGCCAGCGCCTCGCGCCGCTCCTCCTCGGTCAGGGAGGCATTGCCCGCAATGGCGGCGCGGGCGCTACGCAGCCCGGCAAGCGCGCTCTCCAACGCGCGGCGCTCGATATCCGGGGCGCGGGCCGCGATCTCGGCACCGCGCGCGGCGGCTGCGGCTGCCTCCGTCGCCATTGTCTCGATGCGGTTGGTGCAGATCACCATGATACGCTTCTTGCCGTCCTTGGAATCGAGGATGATCTGCTTGGCCCCGCCATCGGGGCCTGTCTTGCAGTTGCGCTCGCGGACCTCGGGGGCGTTGGCGAGGGCGTCCTCGACCATGCGGTCGCGCTCGGCGTCGGTCATTGGCCCCTTGCTGCCGTCGCGACGGCGAACGATCCGCGTGCGCACGGTCTTGCCATCCTCGGTCGTCGACGTCGTGGTCACATCGGCGTTCGCGATCGGTGCGGGCGGCGCGGGCGGTGCCGGAGGTGCCGGCGGTCCTGGAGGTGCGGGCGGCGCGGGTGGCGGCGGCGCAGGCTGCTGCAGATCGACGCCGATCGTCTCGCCCACCCGGTCGCTGATCGCTGCGGCGGCCTGACTGCCCGACACGGTCAGCCCCAGGCCCGTCATCGCCAGCAGCGATACGGTGACGGCACCCAGCCCGAGGCGGCGGCGCGAGGTACGCGATACGGTCAACATCTTCAGTCTCCCTTTCAGATCGGTGATGGTGTGGAGGTGGCACGCGGCCGAGATCGATCCGCCATGCGCGGCCTTGACGATGGCGCAGGCATAGATGTGGCGGTCGGCGCGGCTGCGGCCGGCGAGCACGCGGGCGTCGTTGGCGAGTTCCTGATCGGCGCGGAATGCGTGAAAGGCGCGCCAGGCGACCGGGTTGAACCATTGCAGCGCCAGCACGCCAAGCGCGATCCAGTTGGCGATCAGGTCGCCGCGCGCATGATGCCCAAGCTCGTGATCGAGCGCGAGCTGGCGTTCGAGCGGGTCGTACCGGTCGTCGAAATCGCGCGGAAACGCGACGTAACGGTGCCAGACGCCAAAGGCGAGTGGGCCCGGCGCCGCATCGCTGGCCACCACACGCACGCCGCCCCGCTCATCGAGCGGAACGGCCCGTTCCAGCACACGGCGGCAGAAGGCGCGGTGGCGCAGCAGGTGCCAGCCGATGAACGCGACCGCCCCGACGATCCACAGCGCCGCGAGTACGAGCCCGATCGGCAAGGGCGCGGCGGCGACCTGTGTCGCTTCGGCGGGGATCATCAGCACGGTGATCGTCTCGCCGGCGCGGCCGATCGGCGTCGCGGCGGCCTCGCGCCACTCCGCCGGTAGCGGCGGCAGAACGAGACGGAGCACGGGCAGTGCCCACAAGGCGTAGGCGAGCTGAGCCCCGAACGCGCGCCGCACCGGCCCGCGCAGCAGCAGCACCGCCACCATCAGCAGTGTCGACGCGATCAGCGCCTCGACCACCCAGGCGGGGCTCATTGTTTCAGATCCCGGAGCAGCGCCTCGATCTCGGCGATGTCCACGGCGGTCAACTGGTCGCGTTCGGCCAGATGCGCGACCAGCGGCGTCAACCGGCCGCCGAACAGCCTATCCATCAACCGCCGCGATTCGCCCGCGACATAATCCTCGCGCTCGACGGCGGGACGGTAGAGATAGCGGCGGCCATCGGCCTCATGCACGATCGCGGACTTGGCGAGCAGCCGGCCGAGCAGGGTCTTGACGGTGTTGGCGCTCCAGCCGCGGCTGGGATCGACGCGCTCGGCCACCTCCTGCGCGGTGAGCGGCGCGGTGTCCCACAGGACCTCCATCACCGCATGTTCGGCATCGCTGATCCGTTCGGCCACGAGTCGCTCCTGATTGACTACGGGTGTAATCACACCGATCACAACTGTAGTCAACAGGCCTACGCCATGTGTCGGCAGAGCTTACACAGGCTTTGGTCGGGCATTGCGCGTTAACCAGCGTGACCGGCGGATAACCGTAGCTCGTCGCGACTGGCACGCCATCTGCAATACATCAGGCAGCCG
>DASVUT010000225.1:0-1641 GCA_036386955.1 Sphingomonas sp.
ACCGCCGCCGCCGCGAATCCTCCGCCGAGCGCCAGCACGGCGCGCGCGGTGTTGCCGAGCGGCGGCGCGGCGACGGGCAACAGCGATGCGATGCCCGTGCTCCGCACCGCCGATTCGAGGATATAGGTGGGCACGAGCATGGCCGCCGCCGCCACCGTCAGCCCGGCGACGCCCGCACCCGCGATCGGTGCCACCGCGTTCAAGCCCTGACGGTCGAATGCCATGTTTCTGCCTTTGACGCGGCCTCCACCAGCCGCTGGTAAACGGGTTCGTAACGCGAAATATTCAACGACCAGTTACGCTCTGCCTCGACGAAAGCGCGCGCCTGATCGCGGCGCACGTCCCAGCCGCTGCGATCGGCGAACATCGCCGCGAGAGCCTGTGCGATGGCTGCGGGATCGTCGGGCGCGAACAGGGTGCCGGTCTCGCCGTCGCGGATCAGTTCGCGGTGGCCGCCGACGTTCGATGCCGCGACCAGCCGCCCCTGCGCCATCGCCTCCAGCGGCTTGAGCGGCGTGACCAGATCGGTCAGCCGCATGGCCTTGCGCGGATAGGCCAGGATGTCGACGAGGCCGTAATAGCGCTCGACCTCGCCGTGGGGCACGCGACCGACGAAGCGGATCGCGGCGGCGGCGGGCGATGCGGCGGCCTGGGCGCGGAGTGCCTCCTCCATCGGCCCGCCGCCGACCATGAGCAGCCGCGCCCTCGGTGTGGCCGCGACCAGCGCGGGCATGGCGGCGATCAGGTCGTCGAGCCCTTCATAATCATAGAAACTGCCGATGAACCCGACCACGTCCGCCCCCTCCAGCTCCAGCTCGGTCGCGAGCGCGCGGTCGGGCGGCGGTGGCGCGCCGAACAGCGTCAGGTCGACGCCGTTGGGCGACACGATCACCTTGTCCGGGGCGACGCCGCGCGCGAGCAGATCGGTGCGGAGCCCTTCGCAGATCACCGCCACGCCGTCGGCGCGCGCGACCGCCCAATTTTCCAGCGCGCGGGTGGCGCGGTAGCGGAGCGAACCCTCCTGCCCCGTGCCGTTACCGACCGCCGCATCCTCCCAGAACGCCCGGATTTCGTACACGACCGGCAGGCGGCGGCGTTTGGCCACGGCCCAGGCCGCGACCGCATCCAGCGCGGGCGAATGGGCGTGGAGGATGTCGGGCCGGAACCGCGTCACCGCGCGGTCGATCGCGGCAACGAACCCCGCCATGCCGGCGACCTCACCCAATCCCTTGCGACGCCCTCCGCGCGTGCGGTAAAAGGTCAGGCCATCGACGGTTTCGGTTTCGGCGGGGGATGTTCCATGCCGCGGCCCCGTGACCGCTTCGGCCGCCCAGCCGCGCGCGCCTTGCGCCTTCAAGATGGCGCGCGTGCGAAAGCTGTACCCGCTTTGCAGCGGCAGGCCGTGGTCGAGGACATGGAGGATGCGCATGCCCCTGCCCTGCCACGGACGGGCTTAACGCGCCGTCAACCGCGCCGGCGTATCGCCATATCCATGATCGACAATTTCGCGCTCGGCCTCAGCCACGGGCTCATGCTGCTCGCCGGCTGGCTGCTGCTGCGCCGGCCCGATCTCGACCGCGAAACGCCGCCGCCCCCGCCCCGGGGCCGCCCGCGTGCATGATCTCGCGTTCCTCATCTTCC